>NZ_JAAGPK010000005.1:0-111030 GCF_017104685.1 Burkholderia sp. Tr-20355
TTGGCGCCGGGCGGCGGCGCGCGCTGATTCACGCACGGATTCAACCACGGAGCAACGTCGTTCATGTCATTCCCCCTCGAGCCGGACGGCCCCCTGTCGCGTGACGTCGCACCGCCGCAATTCGGCGTCGACGGCGAGCAGGCCGAACGCGACTGGCCGCTGATGACGCACGACGAGGTGGCGGCCATACTCGCGCGGATCGATGGTGCGGGCGAGCCGGCGCGGCTGACGTGGCACAGCCCGCGGCAGTTCGCGGCGGCGGTGCTCGTGCGGATGGCGGACGGGCGCGGATTGTTCGTCAAGCGTCATCATGCGAGCCTGCGCGATGTCGCGGGCCTCGAGGAAGAGCATCGCTTCATCGCGCATCTGCGCGAACGCGGCATCCCCGTGGTGGACGTGCTGGCCGGTCGCGACGGCGCGACCGCGTTTGCGTCCGGCGAGTGGACGTACGAGGTGCACGTGCTCGCGCCCGGCGTCGATCCGTATCGCGGCGTGATGTCGTGGCAACCGTTCATGCATCCTTCGCACGCCTACGCGGCCGGCCGCGCGCTGGCCGAGCTGCATCGCGCGTCGGCCGGTTACGCTGCGCCGGCGCGCCCCGTACGGACGCTGCTGTCGAGTTTTCGCGTGCTGTCGTCCGCCGATCTGGCCGGCGCGCTCGAACGCTGGGTCGAGGCGCAGCCGCTGCTCGTGCGTGCACTCGGTTCGCGCGACTGGCGCGGCGACGTGGCCGACGCGATCGGCCCGTATCACGCGCGCCTCGTGCCGCTGCTGACCGCGTTGCCGCCGTTGTGGACGCACGGCGACTGGCATGCGTCGAACCTGCTGTGGACCGGGGCGGGCCCCGGCGCACAGGTGCGGACCGTGCTCGATTTCGGCCTGTCGGATCGTACCTGCGCGGTGATGGACCTCGCGCTCGCGATCGAGCGCAATACGATCGACTGGATGGCGCCGGCCGATGCGCGGCGCATCGAGTACGACCAGATCGACGCGCTGCTCGACGGTTACGAAGCGCTCGAACCGCTGAACGACGACGCGTATGCCGCGCTGGTCGCGCTGCTGCCGATCGTGCATACGGAGTTCGCGCTGTCGGAAGTCGCGTATTTCGGCTGCATCATCGATGCGCCGGCGATCGTCGACATCGCGTACGACGGCTACCTGATCGGGCACGCGCGCTGGTTCGGCGAGCGCGACGGGCGGCAACTGCTCGACTGGCTCGTGCAACGCCGGCGCGCGAAACAACCCGTCACCTGATTCGCGTGCGGGGCGGCGGCCCGCGCGTGCCGAAGCCCCGAGCCTTCGCAGTCTTTCGCGCGGCCGTCGCGCCGCGCGCTCACCGAACCTTCCCGATCGTCAAAACGGGGCGCCGTCCCCGCGGGGCGCCGCGCGTCTGCGTGCGGCTGCGTCCAACATGACGGAAATATCATCTTCGCCTCATGTTCGCACTGCGGCCCGACCGTAGCATCGGTCGCAACCGTTACCGCAGAACCGAACATGCTCAAGCTCCCTCTCTCCGCGGCCGTCGCCTTCGCGATGGCCGCGACGGCGTATGCGCAGCCGTCGCTGCCGCCGCCGGCGACAGCTGCCGCCGGCAGCGCCGCACCGATCGGCGCACCGCCGTCCGACGCACGTCCCGCCCCGTCGTTGACGCTTTCCGATGCACTCGCCGTCGCGGCCCGGAACAATCCGTCGCTGCGCGGCGCGCGCGCGGACGTCGATGCGTCGGCCGGCGCGCTGCTGCAGGCCGGCGCGCGCCCCAATCCCGAAGTGTCGTTCCTGCAGGAGAGCTTCCGCAGCAACGAACGTACGTCGACCGCGCTGATCAACCAGACCATCGAACTGGGCGGCAAGCGCCGCGCGCGGCTCGACGTCGCGTCGTACGGCCGCGAGTCGGCCGGCGCGTCGCTCGACGAGCAGGGTGCGGTCGTGCGCGCCGACGTGATCGCCGCGTTCTACGGGCTGCTCGCCGCGCAGCGGCAGCTCCAGGTCACCGAGGAATCGGCCGCGATCGCCGCGCGCTCCGCGGATCTCGCGGGGCGCCGCGCGCAGGCCGGCAAGGTGTCGCCGGTCGAGGCGACGAAGGCGCAGGTGGCGGCGGCCGGCGTGCAGATCGAAGTCGTGACGGCGCGCGGCAAGGTGGACGTCGCGCGCGAGAAGCTGAACGCGGTGATGGGCGAAGCGCGCGGCGACCGGCTCGCCGTGCTCGGCGACCTCGAAACCGTGCCGCCGGTCGAGCCGCTGCCCGCGCTGACCGCGCAGCTCGACGATGCGCCGCTCGCGCGGATCGCGCGCGCCGAGATGCTGCGCTCGAACGCGGCCGTGTCGCTCGAACGTGCGAGGCGCATTCCGGACGTGACGGTCAGCGCGGGCGTGAAGCGCGTGACGACAGGCGGCGTGCCCGACAACCAGGCCGTGGTCGGCGTATCGATCCCGATTCCGCTGTTCAACACGAACAAGGGCGCGCTGCTCGAGGCGACGCACAAGGCCGAGCGCGCGAATGCCGATCTCGATCGCGAACGCATGCGCCTGCGGCTGGCGCTCACGCAAGCCTACGCGAATTTCGAGGCCGCCGAGCAGGAAGCGCAGCGGCTGAAGTTCGACATCCTGCCGGCCGCGCGCGTCGCGCTCGACGCGATGTCGCGCGGCTACGAACTCGGGAAGTTCAGCTTCCTCGACGTGCTCGATGCACAGCGCACGCTGTTCCAGGGACAGTCGCAATACGTGCGCGCGCTCGCCGACGCCCATTCGGCCCGCGCCGATATCGGCCGCCTCGTCGGCACGCCGCTCGCGGCCGTCGCGCAATAAGCGGCACTCTTACCGGAAGGATCATCATGTCACGCAGCAGAATCTTCGTTATCGCGGCGGCCGTGCTCGGCGGCGCAGGGATCGTGATCGGCGCGCTCGCCGTTACACGCGGCGGGAGCAACCCTTCGGCGCCCGCGGGCGCCGAAGCCGCGCAGCCGGCCGATGGCGCCGGCGCGCACGGCGGTGTCGTGCTGAAGCGCGGCAAGCTGTCCGTCGAGATCGTGATGACGGAAAAGCCCGGCGACGCGCGGCTCGTCGTCTATCCGTTCGTCGACGGCAAACCGGCCGACCAGGGCGTCACCGTGTCCGGCACGCTGGTGCGGTACGACCGCACGCACGAGCCGTTGCGTTTCGACGCGTCGGGCCCGAAGTTCGTGTCCGCCCAGTCGATCGCGAAGCCGCACGTGTTCGACGCGACGATCGACGTGAAGGCCGGCAGCGACGCCGCATCGTTCCCGTTCGCGCGCGCCGACGGCGCGATCGCGCTGACCGACGCGCAACTGACGGCGTCGAGGATCGCACTCGCGAAGGCCGGCCCCGCGCAGATCGCGACGCCATTCCAGCTGCCGGGCGAGATCAAGTTCAACGAGGACCGCACCGCGCACGTCGTGCCGCGCGTGGCCGGCATCGTCGAGCAGGTGTCGGTATCGCTCGGGCAGAACATCGCGAAGGGGCAGGTGCTCGCGGTGATCGCCAGCACCGACCTGGCCGACCGCCGCAGCGAACTGCTGACGGCCGAGCGCCGGCTGTCGGGCGCGCGTGCGACCTACGCGCGCGAACGGACGCTGTGGCAGGAGCGCATCTCGGCCGAGCAGGACTACCAGCAGGCGCAGGTGCAGTTGCGCGAGGCCGAGATCGCCGTGCAGAACGCGCGGCAGAAGCTCGCCGCGCTGAATGCGCCGGCCGGCGCGGGGGCATTGAACCGCTACGAACTGCGTGCGCCGTTCGCGGGCACGATCGTCGAGAAACACGCGACGCCCGGCGAGGCGATCGCCGCCGATGCGAGCCTGTTCGTGATTTCCGACCTGTCGACCGTCTGGGCCGAGATGGCCGTGCCGGCGCAGCGGCTGAACGACGTGCGCGTCGGCCGCGACGCGACCGTCAGCGCGACCGCGTTCGAATCGCGTTCGAGCGGCCCGATCGCATACGTCGGCTCGCTGCTCGGCGAACAGACGCGTACCGCGCCCGCGCGTGTCGTGCTGCCGAACCCGGACGGCGTGTGGCGCCCGGGGATGTTCGTGAACGTGTCGGTCGACGCGGGCAAGCAGGGCGTACCGCTCGCGGTCGCGAGCGAGGCGCTGCAGGATGTCGACGGCGCGCCGTCGGTGTTCGTGCGCTCGCCGAAGGGGTTCGTCGCGCAGGCCGTCGAGACGGGGCGGCGCGACGAGCGCGCGACCGAGGTGCTGAAGGGGTTGAAGCCGGGCCAGGAATACGCGGCGTCGAACAGCTTCGTGCTGAAGGCCGAACTCGGCAAGGGGAGCGCCGAACATGAATGAGCGATATGTGTGCGCCATTGCGCGGATGGCGGCCCGACTGGCGGCCCGCTTTCCGGCGCGCCGCGTGACCGGCCGGGCGGCTCGTCCGGTGCGGGCGACCGTTCCCCGTTTCAAGGAATTCCGACATGTTTGAGCGCCTGATCCGCTTTGCGATTGCGCACCGCTGGCTCGTGATGCTGGCGATCGCGGCCGTGGCCGCACTGGGCGTGTTCAGCTACCAGAAGCTGCCGATCGACGCGGTGCCCGACATCACGAACGTGCAGGTCCAGATCAACACGTCCGCGCCCGGCTATTCGCCGCTCGAGGCCGAGCAGCGCATCACCTATCCGGTCGAGACCGTGATGGCCGGGCTGCCGGGCCTCGAGCAGACGCGCTCGATCTCGCGCTACGGGCTGTCGCAGGTCACCGTGATCTTCAAGGACGGCACCGACATCTACTTTGCGCGGCAGCTCGTCAACGAGCGCATCCAGGAGGCGAAGGACAAGCTGCCGGCCGGCATCGCGCCCGCGATGGGGCCGACGTCGACGGGCCTCGGCGAGATCTACCTGTGGACCGTCGAGGCCGACGCCGGCGCGCGCAAACCCGACGGCACGCGTTATACGGCGGCCGACCTGCGCGAATTGCAGGACTGGGTGGTCCGGCCGCAGCTGCGCAACGTGCGCGGCGTGACCGAGGTCAACTCGATCGGCGGCTACGTGAAGGAGTACCGCGTCGCGCCGAACCCGGCGAAGCTGATGTCGTACGGGCTGACGCTCGCCGACGTCGTGCGCGCGCTGGAACGCAACAACGACAACGTCGGCGCCGGCTACATCGAAAAACGCGGCGAGCAGTACCTGGTGCGCGTGCCGGGCCAGGCGCGCACAGTCGACGACATCGCGAACATCGTGCTGACCAACGTCGGCGGCGTGCCGGTGCGGATGAAGGACGTCGGCGTGGTCGACATCGGCCGCGAGCTGCGTACCGGCGCCGCGACGTCGAACGGCGAGGAGGTCGTGCTCGGCACGGTCTTCATGCTGTTGGGCGAGAACAGCCGGACGGTGTCGAAGGCCGTCGCCGCGAAGATGGCGGACGTGAACCGCACGCTGCCGGCCGGCGTGAAGGCGATTCCCGTGTACGACCGCACCGTGCTCGTCGAGAAGGCCGTCGCGACGGTGAAGAAGAACCTGCTCGAAGGCGCGATCCTCGTGATCGCCGTGCTGTTCCTGTTCCTCGGCAATATCCGCGCGGCGCTGATCACCGCGCTCGTGATTCCGCTGTCGATGCTGATGACCTTCACCGGCATGGTCAACGCGAAGGTGAGCGCGAACCTGATGAGCCTGGGCGCGCTCGACTTCGGGATCATCGTCGACGGCGCGGTCGTGATCGTCGAGAACTGCGTGCGGCGGCTCGCGCATGCGCAGGCGGCGGCCGGGCGGCCGCTCACGCGCGAGGAGCGGTTCGCCGAGGTGTTCGGTGCATCGCAGGAAGCGCGCCGCGCGCTGATCTTCGGGCAACTGATCATCATGGTCGTGTACCTGCCGATCTTTGCGCTGACCGGCGTCGAAGGCAAGATGTTCCACCCGATGGCGATCACCGTCGTGATGGCGCTCGCCGCCGCGATGGTGCTGACCGTCACGTTCATCCCCGCGGCCGTCGCGCTGTTCATCGGCGAGCGGGTCGAGGAGAAGGAGAACCGGCTGATGGGCTGGGCGCGGCGCGCGTACGAACCGGTGCTTGCCGCGTTCATGATGCGCCCGGCGCGCGTGATGATCGGCGCCGGCGCGATCGTGCTGGTCACGCTCGGGTTGGCCACGCGGCTCGGCAGCGAGTTCATCCCGAGCCTCAACGAAGGCGACCTGGCCGTCTCCGCGCTGCGGATTCCCGGCACGAGCCTGTCGCAGTCGGTGGAGATGCAGAAATCGATCGAGAAGACGCTGAAGGCGCGCTTCCCCGAGATCGAGCGCGTGTTCGCGCGCACCGGCACGGCCGAGATCGCGGCCGACCCGATGCCGCCGAACCTGTCGGACGGCTACATCATGCTGAAGCCGGCCGACCGGTGGCCCGACCCGAAGAAGCCGCGCGACCAACTGGTGCGCGAGATCGAGGCCGCGCTCGCCGCGCTGCCGGGCAATGCGTACGAGTTCTCGCAGCCGATCCAGCTGCGCTTCAACGAACTGATCTCGGGCGTGCGCAGCGACGTCGCGGTGAAGATCTTCGGCGACGACATGGCCGTGCTGAACCAGACCGGCGAGCAGATCGCGGCCGCGCTGCGGAAGGTGCCGGGCGCGTCGGAGGTGAAGGTCGAGCAGACGACCGGGCTGCCGGTGCTGACCGTCAACCTCGACCGCGACAAGCTCGCGCGCTACGGCGTGAGCGTCGCCGACCTGCAGGACTCGGTGGCCGCGGCCGTCGGCGGGCAGAAGGCCGGCACGCTGTTCCAGGGCGACCGCCGCTTCGACATCGTCGTGCGGCTGCCCGACGAGCTGCGTTCCGACATCGAGGCGATCAAGCGGCTGCCGATCGCGCTGCCCGCGCCGGCGGCGGGCGCCAGCGGGCCGATTGCGGCGGCGCCGTACGTGCCGCTCGCGGAGCTCGCGACGATCGACGTCGCGCCGGGCCCGAACCAGATCAGCCGCGAGGACGGCAAGCGGCGCGTCGTCGTCAGCGCGAACGTACGCGGCCGCGACGTCGGCTCGTTCGTCGCCGATGCGCGCGAGCAGCTGCAGCAGGACGTGCGCGTGCCGGCCGGTTACTGGGTGTCGTGGGGCGGCCAGTTCGAGCAGCTGCAGAGCGCGAGCGAGCGCCTGAAGCTCGTCGTGCCGCTCGCGCTGTTCATGGTGTTCGTGCTGCTGTTCGTGATGTTCAACAACGTGAAGGACGGGCTGCTCGTGTTCACCGGCATTCCGTTCGCGCTGAGCGGCGGCGTGGTGTCGCTGTGGCTGCGCGGGATTCCGCTGTCGATCACGGCGGCGGTCGGCTTCATCGCGCTGTCGGGCGTCGCCGTGCTCAACGGTCTCGTGATGATCTCGTTCATCCGCAACCTGCGCGACGAGGGGATGCCGCTCGACGCCGCGGTGCGCGACGGCGCGCTGACGCGGCTGCGGCCGGTGCTGATGACCGCGCTCGTCGCGTCGCTCGGCTTCCTGCCGATGGCGTTCGCGACCGGCACCGGCGCCGAGGTGCAGCGGCCGCTCGCGACGGTCGTGATCGGCGGTATCCTGTCGTCCACGGCGCTGACGCTGCTGGTGCTGCCTGTGCTGTACCGCGTCAGCCATGCGGTGTCGTGGCGCGCCGCGTTTCGCGGCGGCCTCGGTGCGGGCGTGCTGCGCCGGCTGGGTTTCTTCAAGGGTCATGCGTGATGCGAATTCTGATTGTCGAGGATGAACCGAAGACGGGCGCGTATCTGCGCAAGGGTCTCACCGAGGCCGGCTATGTCGTCGACTGGGTCGAGGACGGCATCACGGGCCAGCATCAGGCCGAGACCGAGGAGTACGACCTGCTCGTGCTCGACGTGATGCTGCCCGGCCAGGATGGCTGGACGCTGCTGCAGAACCTGCGGCGCAGCAAGTCGACGCCGGTGCTGTTCCTCACCGCGCGCGACGATGTCGGCGATCGCGTGAAGGGGCTCGAGCTTGGCGCCGACGACTATCTCGCGAAGCCGTTCGACTTCGTCGAGCTGACCGCGCGCATCAAGTCGATCCTGCGGCGCGGCCAGCCGCGCGACTCGAACACGCTGCGCGTGGCCGATCTCGAACTCGACCTGACGCGCCGCAAGGCCACGCGGCAGGGCGACACGATCCTGCTGACCGCGAAGGAGTTCGCGCTGCTGTGGCTGCTGATGCGCCGCGAAGGCGAAATCCTGCCGCGCGCGACGATCGCGTCGCAAGTGTGGGACATGAACTTCAACAGCGACACGAACGTCGTCGATTCGGCGATCAGGCGGCTGCGCTCGAAGATCGACGACGCGTACGAGCCGAAACTGATCCACACGGTGCGCGGCATGGGCTACGTGCTCGAAGCGCGCGGCGGCGCGGCCGCATGATCGCGCATCTGCTGCCGCGTACGCTGCGCGGACGCCTGACCGCGCTGATCATCCTGTCGACGTCGGTGATCCTCGCGTCGAGCGGTGTTGCGCTCTACGAGGCGCTGAGCAATCGCGTCGAAACGACGGCGGCCGAGCAGATGGCCGGCACGTCCGCCGCGCTGGGCGCCCACCTGGCCGGGGTGCGCACGCCGGCCGACGTCGCGCGCAACGCCGACATCTGGATCGACCAGTTGCACGGCCATCCGAACATGGATCTCGCGATCTTCGACGCCACGGGCACGCGCCTGGTCGGCACGCCCGGTTTCCGCCCGTATGCACCGCTGATGTCGCTGGAGGCCGGGCGCGTGCCGGTCGGCATCGCGCCGCCCGGCGCGCGGCACCAGTACCTCGTGACGAACGTGCCGCTCGCCGGCGCGGGGGCCGGTGGCCCGGTGGTGCGCGTCGCGGTGCAGTACGACCGCAGCGCCGACCTGCTGCTGCTGCGCACGCATGCCTATACGATCGTCGTGATCGAGGTGTTCGGCGTGGTGCTCGCCGCCGCGATGGCCTACGGTATCGCCGCGCTCGGCTTGAGCCCGCTGCGGCGGTTCGCGGCGCGGGCCGAGCAGATGTCGACGAGCCGGCTCGCGCATCCGCTGCCGGAACTCGATACGTCCGGCGAGCTGAAGGAACTCGAGCATGCGTTCAACGGCATGCTCGAACGTCTGAACGAGTCGTTCACGCGGCTGAGCCAGTTCTCGTCGAATCTCGCGCACGACATGCGCACGCCGCTCACGAACCTGCAGGCGGCCGCGCAGGTCGTGCTGTCGCAGCCGCGCGGCGCGGACGAATACCGGAGCGTGATCGAGTCGAGTATCGACGAATACCAGCGGCTGTCGCGGATGATCGAGGACATGCTGTTTCTCGCGCGCTCGGAACAGGCCGGCACGTCGATCGGCGTGCGGCGCCTGAATGCGGCCGAGGAGGCGGAGCGGGTGGCCGGCTACTACGAGCCGCTTGCGGAGGACGAGGGCGTGACGGTGAAGGTCGATGGCCACGCGTGGGTCGACGCGGACCTCACGCTGTACCAGCGTGCGCTGAGCAACCTGCTGTCCAATGCGCTGACCTATGCGCCGCGCGGCAGCGTCGTGACGATCGATTGCGTCGAGCAGGGCGGCGCGACGACGATCGCCGTGTCGGATACAGGGCCCGGCATCGCGGCCGAGCATGTCGGGCGGATCTTCGAGCGCTTCTATCGTGTCGATCCGTCACGGCACAATTCCGCGTCGGGCACCGGGCTCGGCCTCGCGATCGTCCGGTCGATCATGGACAATCACGGCGGCGAATGCGGCGTCGACAGCGATCCCGGCCGCCGCACGACGTTCTGGCTGCGCTTTCCGCGCCGGCCGGCCGAGCCGAACCGGCCGGCGGCCATCGGCACCTGACAGCGCGGGCGGGCACGTTCGCGCGTTCGCCCGGTGGTGGCCGCGCGCGGCGTGCTGCCCGCACGCGTGTGGCCGAGCGTCATTGCCGTGCGGTCAGGTTGTCGTGGTTGTCGGTCTGCGGCTTTTTCTCGCCGCCGTGCACCGAAATCCCGTGAAGCTCCTTGTTGCGCGCGACGATCTCGCCGGTCGGCGGGTATTGTGTCTTGCCCGTCGGCACGACGCCGTCGTGCTGCGCCTGCTTCAGTTCGTTGACGACCTGCGTGCGGCTCTTGCCCTGCGGTTGCGTTTGCGCGAACGCGGCCTGCGTGGCCATGCCGAGCGACAGCGTGGCGGTGACGAACAGTGCTGCGAGTTTTGCCGTTTTCATCGAGTGTTCTCCTTGATCAGGTCGCCGGGTGGCGAACCATGGACCCAGTATGCGAAAGCGGCCGTGCGTCATCGTGATCGCGAGATGAAAAAAACGTCAGATTGCGCGAGCAGGCAGCGTGCCGTCGGGATCCGGCCGGCATGACGCAACCGTCATGTTCGCGTCATGGGCGCGACGAGCGGGAAGCGGAACATGAAGCCTGCCGATGGCCGACGTGGCCGGCGGCATGCGTGCCGTTCGCGACAGCAGCATGGAAAGCGGGCGGTCCTGTTCAGACTTTCATTCCGGATCAAAAAGTGCATCGTCCCGCCATCCGTCTAGCCTTGATCGCAGTCCTGATCGTCCCGCTGTTCGCGGGCTGCGTGTCGACACGTTCCGGCACGACCGAGGCCAGGCCCACCGCTGCGCGCAAGCCGGTGCCGGCCGACCTGATGCCCGGCGAGCAGATCGACTATGCGGGCCACCGCTGCGGCAATCCGAATCTGTACGTGAAAACGCATCCGTGCCTGTTCCCGCGACCCGATCCCGCACCGTGATCGTCCGGCTGGCAACAAAAAAAGGCCCGGTACTCAGCGAGTCCGGGCCTAATGCGTGATCGTGCCGTGCGGCAGCGACCCGCTGCGTGGGTGGTAACGGGCGCGGCCCGTCACGTCTTCGATCGTAGCGGCGCGATGCGTCGCGAACCTGATCGCAACATGAAATTTCCGTCACGTTGCGCGCATGGATGGCGACCGCGATCAGAACCGGTGCCGCAACCCGAGATTGACGATGCCCTGCGTGCGCGTGCCGCCATAGCCGTACGAGCCGATCGATGCCTGCGCCGTTTGCGTGCCGCCGTCGAGCGTGCGCTGTTCGCCGTTCGCACGCTGCCAGGCGCCGACCGCATAGAGATCGGTGCGCTTCGACAGCATGTAGTCGGCGCCGGCGGACACCTGGTGGTAGGTGGCGCTCGTATCGCCGCGGGCGCGCGTGTAGCTGTAACCGACGCCGACGAGCAGGCCGGGCGTCGCCTGGAAGTTGAAGAAACCGCGCGCGGTGTCGTATTTCTGCGTGCTGCGGAACGCGGACATCGCATCGGCCTTGTACTGCGCATTGCTGTAATCGATGCCGACCGCGAACGGCGCGAAGTTGTAGCGCAACGCGCCGCGCGCGATGTCGATCGATTTCGCGGAGAGGTAACCGCCGTTGACCAGCGATCCGTCGAACGTGCCGTCCGACGTGCCGTTCCAGCTGGTCCGGATGCCGTTCTCGAGCGACGAGCGGTTGGCTGCGGAGTAGTAGCCGCCCGCGACGTCGAGCGGGCCGTAGCTGTACGACAGGCCGGCCGACCAGGTCTGGCCCGCGCCGCTCTTGCCGGCCACGCCGCCGAGCGCATACATGCCGACGAACTGGAAACCGCCGATCACGGGCGACGTGTATTTCACGGCGTTGTCGGTGCGCGACGACGTGTCGTAGTTGTCGACGTCGCCGGGCGTCGCGTACACGCTGCCGAAATAGAAATCGCCGGTCACGGGCCAGGCGACGTCCGCGAGCGCGTCGTACTGGCGGCCGAGCGTCAAGGTGCCCCAGCGTGCGCTTTCCAGGCCGACGAACGCCTGCCGGCCGAACATCCGGTTGCCTTGCCCGAGCGCGCCCGTGTTCGGATTGAAGCCGTTTTCCAGCGTGAAGATCGCTTTCAGGCCGCCGCCCAGATCCTCGGCGCCTTTCAGCCCGAAACGGTTGCCGAGCAGGTTGCCGTTGCCGAGGCCGACGAGGTTCCTGCCGTCGGCATTGGCGTTCCACACATAGGTCAGCGACGTATCGAACAGGCCGTAGAGGCTGACTTCCGCGGCATGGGCCGGTTGGGCGGTCGCGAGCAGCGCCCCCGAGAGCATGGCGAGCCGAACTGGATATTTCATGGTGCTTCCCCTGAAGTTCAAGATGATCGTTTCGCGCATCGTTCGACTCCGGTGCCCGGGCTTGCGGCGGCGGCCCGGAATATCGCGATCGCGCTGGCGATTCTGGAAAGCGTTCGGATTGTGGAGGTGAGGGACAAATGAGAAAAATGTCATCGCGGTGTCATGCACGCCCGAACATTCGAATTATTTAATGTGCACTGCGATGCAGAAGTCGTTCGCATGGTGACGAAACCGTCATGCGGCGATCACGCATCCGCACCAGCGCGGGATCAAAGTGAAGGCACCTGTCACGCCTTTTCAGCAAGGAGCACACCCCATGAACATTCCGCGCCCGATGATCGTCGCCGTCGTTGCCGCACTGTCGGCCGCAGCCCTCTCGCAGACCGTGTCGGCACAGCCGAAGAGTCGTCAGGAAGTGGTTCGGGAACTGGTGCGCGCGCGTCACGACGGCGTGATCCCGAGCCCGAATCACGACTATCCGGCGAGCCCGGCCGTTGTCGCGCGCAATCGGGAAATCCATCGTTCGACGGTGCATCGCGGCGAGAAAGCGCCGATGGTCGATGCGCACGACAACGGTTTCGCGGTGCTTTGATCAACGATTCACGGCCGGCCGGGGCCGTATCCGTCGGCCGGCTTCATCCATGCAGAGGAGCGAGTCATGCGTCATATCGCGAAAGGAATCGTGCTGGCGGGGTGCCTGATGACGACGGCTGCGATGGCGGCCGGCTGGCCCGAGCGTGCGCTGTCGCACGCGCCCGCCCACGACGTCGGCCCGCGGGCGAACGAGCGGATGCGGTGCGAATTCGCGGCCGTGCCTGCCGGCGCGTGGACGGCAACGTTCACGCAGGGGCAATGCGAGGTCGACAACGGGCGACTGACGTTCGTGCCGGCCGAAGCGGGGAGCGGGGCGGCTGCGACGGAGAGGCGTATCGTGCTCGGCGAGGTCCGTACCGCGTCGCATCAGTCGCGCAAGTTGAAGGAACAACTGCAGTTGACGACGCGCGACACGGTCATCGCGCTGAACGTGCTGACCGACGACGGCAGCCGCAAGTCGCGCGAACATGCGATCGACCTGTGGACTGCGTTGCGCAACGAGGGCGTCACGCCCGCGAATGGCACGCGCGTCGTCGATACGTATCCGGCCGGCGCGACGACGTGGTAGCCGCCGCGTGCGGCTTATCCCGCCTTGACCGACCCTTCGATCAGGAAGAACACGATGAAGCCGATGAAGAACGCGGCCGTCGCGAACGGCGTTTCGGGCACCTCGTGCGCTTCGACGAGCAGTTCCTCGGTCACGAGGTACAGCAGCGCGACGGTGCCGAGCCCCAGCAGGGCCGCGTAGATGTTCGCCGGCAGGCCGGCGAATGCCGCATTGCCGGCCACGGCCGAGAGGCTCAGCAGTGCGGCCAGCCCGACCGGCACGACGATCGACAGCGTCCGGCCGATGCCTGCCGCGGCAAGCGCCGCGCTGACCGACAGCGCGAGGAACAACACTTCGAGCGTCAGCGCGACGGTCAGGATGATGCCGCTTTCGTCGCTGGCGGAGAACGCGATGCCGAGCACGAGGCCGTCGACGACGAGGTCGATCGCGGTAACGATGATCAGGCTCACGGGCAGCCGCGCGTCCTCGAAGCGTGCCTCGATCGTGCCCGACAGCGCGCGGATCGCGAGCATCAGCGCGAGGCCGAGCACGAACCCGACGACGACCGGAAACAGCGCATGCGCGCGGTCCTGCGGCAGCAGTTCGAGCGCCGCGGCCGCGAACACGATGCCGCCGGTGAAATGCTGGATGACGCTCGACGTTTTCGGGCCGGGCGCCCGCCATGCGGCCGCAAGCGCGCCGAAACAGGCCGCCAGCACGGGCGGTAAGGTGAGCAGCGCAAGCTTCGCGGTCGGTGTCATGGGGCCTCTCGGTCGGTCGGCGTGCCGCGCGGGAGCGGCATTGCACGGATCGTACGTGCCGGGCTGTGCCGCGGCATCAACCGGGGATTGAACACCTTGAAGCCGCTTCAGAGTCAAGCGGCTTGATCCAGGGCGCACCGGCCAGCCGGCACGCCCGTTCGCGTCAAAGCTGCGCGAGCGCCTGGTCGAGGTCGGCGAGCAGGTCGTCGATATGCTCGATACCGATCGACAGTCGCACCGTTTCTTCCTTCACGCCGGCCTTCGCGAGTTCGGCGGGCGACAGTTGCCGGTGCGTCGTCGAGGCCGGGTGCGTCGCGAGCGACTTCGTGTCGCCGATGTTGACGAGTCGCGTGAACAGCTTCAGCGCGTCCTGGAACTTCGCGCCGCCGTCGCGGCCGCCCTTCACGCCGAACGTCAGGATGCCCGGCGCGCGGCCCGACAGGTAGCGGGCGACGAGTGCGTGGTCGGGGTGATCGGGCAGGCCCGCATAGTTCACCCATTCGACGTGTTCGTGGCGCGCGAGATGCCGCGCGATCTTCAGCGCGTTGTCGCTGATCCGCTCGATGCGCAGCGCCAGCGTCTCGATGCCCTGCAGGATCTGGAACGCGTTGAACGGCGAGATCGCCGCGCCCATGTTGCGCAGCGGCACGACGCGCGCGCGGCCGATGTACGCGGCCGGCCCGAACGCTTCCGTATAGACGACGCCGTGGTAGCTGACGTCCGGCTCGTTCAGCCGCTTGAAGCGGTCGGCGTGTTCGGCCCACGGAAACTTGCCCGCATCCACGATCGCGCCGCCGAGGCTCGTGCCGTGCCCGCCGAGATACTTCGTCAGCGAGTGCACGACGATGTCCGCGCCGTGCTCGAACGGGCGCAGCAGGTACGGCGACGGCACCGTGTTGTCGACGATCAGCGGAATGCCGTGCCGATGCGCGACGTCCGCGAGCGCGGCGATGTCGGTGACGTTGCCGAGCGGGTTGCCGACCGATTCCGCGAAGATCGCCTTCGTGCGCGCGTCGATCAGCGGTTCGAACGACGCGGGGTCGCGCGGGTCGGCGAAGCGCGTGGTGATCCCGTATTGCGGCAGCGTATGTGCGAACAGGTTGTAGGTGCCGCCGTACAGCGAACTCGCGGACACGATGTTGTCGCCGGCTTCCGCGATCGTCTGGATCGCGTACGTGACGGCGGACTGCCCCGATGCAAGCGCCAGCGCGCCGATGCCGCCCTCGAGCGCGGCGATCCGCTGCTCGAGCACGTCCGTCGTCGGGTTCATGATGCGCGTGTAGATGTTGCCCTGGACCTTCAGGTCGAACAGGTCGGCACCGTGCTGCGTGTCGTCGAATGCGTACGCAACGGTCTGGTAGATCGGGACGGCGACCGCGCGCGTGGTCGGGTCGGGGCGATAACCGCCGTGCACGGCGATCGTTTCGAGGCGCCAGTTCGGCTTGGTCTGATCGGTCATGGGTGCTCCGCTTGTTGTTGTGAAGGTCGAGGGGGCCTGCCGTCCGGCGATTATAGGAGCACGTGCGCTGCGGTTCTTAGAACGAATGGTGGGTTGCTTATGCGAGCGTCGCGCATAGAATGCTTTCTCCGCAGACGAAAGGTGCGCGATGGATCAGGATCGGTGGAACCAGGTGGATGCGTATTTCTCCGCGACGCTCGTGCCGTCGGACGACGCGCTCGACGCCGCGCTGGCGGCGAGCGACGCGGCTGGGCTGCCGGCGATCAACGTCGCGCCGAACCAGGGCAAGCTGCTGCAGTTGCTGGCGACGATCCGCGGCGCGCGGCGGATTCTCGAAGTCGGTACGCTCGGCGGCTACAGCACGATCTGGCTCGCGCGCGCGTTGCCGCCCGGCGGCACGCTCGTGACGCTCGAACTGAACCCCGCGCATGCGAAGGTCGCGACGCAGAACATCGCGCGCGCCGGGTTCGCGTCGGTCGTGTCGGTGGTGGTCGGCAACGCGAAGGACAGCCTCGCGCGGCTCGTCGACGCCGGCGAGGCGCCGTTCGATTTCGTCTTCATCGATGCGGACAAGGACAACAACGCGGTCTATCTCGACGCGGTGCTGAAGCTGTCGCGGCCCGGCACGGTGATCGTCGTCGACAACGTGGTGCGGGGCGGGCGCGTGGCCGATCCGGACAATCGCGAGCCCGACGTGATCGGCGTGCGCGACGGGTTCGCGCGCCTCGTGGCCGAGCCGGCGCTCACGACGACGGCCGTGCAGACGGTCGGGCAGAAGGGCTGGGACGGCTTCTCGATCTCGATCGTCGGCGCGTGACCGGATGCGTCAGTGCGCGCTTGCGGTCGCGTCGGCGCGCCGATACAGGCGCGGCCACTGGTCCTGGAACAGGCCGTTGCAGGTGCCATGCGTCGCGATGTCGGCGAGCTGGAAGCGCCGGCCGTCGAAGATCCACGACGCGGTCGACCCGCAATCGCCGGCACTGCGCAACCGGACCTTGCTCGACAGCATCGCGCTGGCCGGATCGTAGCCGGCGTCGGTCAGTTCGTTCGGGAAAGACGCCGAATCGAGCCCCGCATTCGCGTTCTCGCCGAAGTTCATGGCCGTCGGCGTGTACGGTGCGGTGCGGCGAATGCGATACCACAGGTCGGTGTGGTTATACATGCTGCTGGTCTGGCACGGGATCGCGACGAGCGCCTCGTCGGCCGAGATCGCGACGGCGGTCGACGCCTTCCTGCGATCGCTCGCCGACATTTCGTCTTCGACATCGGCCGCGCACTGCTTCACGTCGGCGCCGAATTTCGCGAGCACCGCGTCGACGAGCGGGCGCTGTTCGGCGGCCGACAGGTTCGCGACGGGCGGCGGCGCCGGCGTGACGGCGGGCGGGAGCGCCGGCGCGAGCGGGACCGACGACGCGGGCCGGGTGCCCGGGCGCAGCAGCGCGGTGACGGTGCCGACGCGGCCCTGCGTATCGTCGATCAGCAGCAGCGCGGCATTCAACCCCGACAACGGCGTGCGTGCGGTGTGCGCGGAAGCCGGATCGCCGAAGCTCAGCGCCTGTGCATTGCGCGATGCAGACAGCCACGCGGCGACCGTTGCCGGATCGTTCGTGCGGATCCGGAACGGGTGTGCCTGGTCGTCGTTCGGGTCGCCGAAGGCATGCCATTGGGCCGGCACCGCATCGAACGGGCGGCCGTCGACGCGTGCGGTACGCAAGTCCAGCGGTGCCGACGCGTAGAGGTCGAGCGACGGTTGCGCATCGGGGCCGGCATCGCGCGTCACGCGCAGGATCAGGCTGGGGCGTGCATCGTCGGTATCGTCGGCGTGACTCTCCGCGATGCAGCGATTGCCGTTGTCGCAGACGACCGACCAGCTCTTGAAGTCACGCTCGACCGGCGGCCGCGCGAGCGGACGAGCCTGCGTGACGATCGGGGAAACGGCGAGGAGCACGGCGAGGGCAAGCGGAAAACGGTGCGACATGACGGTTCGTATCGACTGGGAAAGGGCGGGCGGAAGATGCCGGACTGCAAGCGCATCGTCAGCAAGCGGTGCAGGTCGAGTGCAGTGGCGCGAACGGCATCCAGTATACCGCTGCAACGGGCGGCGCTTGACGCGGCGACGCGTCAGGCGGATGGACAAACGGCGCGATGCCCGCCGGCACCGCGCCGTTCGTTTGTCATCGGCTGTCGACCACGTCGCGCAGGAACGTATCGAGCGTCGCCACGTCGCCCCACGGCCGCTTGTATGCGCGATCGTGTTCCGCATCAGCGAGCATCGACTCGACGAGCGCGTGGATCGCGGGGCGGCGCGGCCCGTACTCGCTTTCGTTCGCGCGCATCTTCAGTGCGAGCAATGCATCGAGCTCCGCGCGCACCGCCGGCTCGTGCACGGTGCCTTCGACGAGATCCGCGAAGCGCATCGGCGGCATGCCGAGCCCCATGTCGATCCAGCGCACCGCGAGCAGCGGCCGCAGTACGTACAGGTACTTCTTGTAACGCACCGTGTCGCCTTGCAGATAGCCGCGAAAGTTCTTCTTCGCCATCGCAAGGTAGTGGTGGCGTCCGCGCACCGGAGAGAAGAACGCCGCCGCCAGCGACCGCAGTCGCGGCGCCCAGCGCGCGTCTTCGCGATACACGACCGGCGAGTCGAGCCATTCGAGCAGCGTGGGATTCGAGCGGCGCAGCAGTTGCAATGCCTTGCGCAGCTCCCAGCCGCTCACGTCGAGTTCGTCGTCGAGCGGCCGTTCGATCACGTCGCGTCGCGCTTCGACGCTCAGGTACCAGTCGCGCCGGTGCACATACACGAAGCGAACGTCGTAGTCGCTGTCCGGCGACGCGAACCCCCAGCCGCGGCTGCCCGATTCGCACGCGAACAGGACGCTCACATCGTGGCGACGCTCGACTTCCGCGAGTTCCGCCATCACGCGCGCCCGCACGGCCGGGGCAACCGGGTGCGCGCTGCGCACGGGCGTCAGGTTTTTTTCCGTTTTCATGATTGTCGTTTCCGTTTCGTTGCGCGCGGCCGCCGGCCATCGGCCGCGCACCGCGCTATCCTTTCACGCACACCACCTGGCGCAGCGTGTGCACCACTTCGACGAGGCTGCGCTGGGCCGCCATCACCGCGTCGATGTCCTTGTAGGCCATCGGGATTTCGTCGACGACGCCCGCGTCCTTCCGGCATTCGACGCCCTGGGTGGCCTTGACCTGGTCGTCGGCCGTGAAGCGGCGCTTCGCTTCGGTGCGGCTCATCGTCCGGCCCGCGCCGTGGCTACACGAGCAGAAGCTTTCCGGGTTGCCGAGCCCGCGCACGATGAAGCTTTTCGCGCCCATCGAGCCCGGGATGATCCCCAGTTGCCCCTTCTGCGCGGACACCGCCCCCTTGCGCGTCACGAGCACGTCTTCGCCGAAGTGGCGTTCGCGCTGCACGTAGTTGTGGTGACAGTTCACCGCGTGTTCGTCGAGCGCGAACGGCTTCGCGATCACGCCGCGTGCTGCCGCGATCACCGCGTCCATCATCGCCTGCCGGTTGCGCCGCGCGTAGTCCTGCGCCCAGCCGACGGCCTCGACGTAATCGTCGAAGTGCCGGCTGCCTTCGGTGAAGTACGCGAGGTTGCGGTCCGGCAGGTTCGCGATGTGCTGGCGCATGTCGGCCTGCGCGAGTTCGATGAACAGGCTGCCGATCGCATTGCCGACGCCGCGCGAGCCGCTGTGCAGCATGAACCACACGTGGTCCGCTTCGTCGACGCACACTTCGATGAAGTGATTGCCGGTGCCGAGCGTGCCGAGATGCGCGTAGTGGTTCGTCTTTTCCAGCTTCGGATACTTGTCGACGATCCGCTGGAAGCCCGGCTGCAGCGACTTCCACGAGTCGGTCACGGCGGCCGGCGTGCGATCGCCCCACGCGCCGGGATCGCGGCGCCCGGGCGCGCGGCCGTGCGGTACCGCGCGTTCGATCGCGCCGCGCAGCCCCGCGAGCGAATCCGGCAGATCCGACGCCGTCAGCGTCGTGCGCGCGGCCATCATCCCGCAGCCGATGTCGACGCCGACCGCGGCCGGGATGATCGCGCCCTTCGTCGGAATCACGCTGCCGATCGTCGACCCCTTGCCGAGGTGGACGTCCGGCATCACCGCGATGTGGCGGAAGACGAACGGCATCTGCGCGGTGTTGCGCAACTGCGCGCGCGCTTCGTCCTCGACGGCGACGCCTTGCGTCCACATCTTCACCGGCTTGCCGTTGGCCAGTTCCATCACCTGATAGTCCATGTTGCTCATTTGCTTCACCTGATTCATTCGATTGTCCGGCGCGACACACGCGTGCCGCGCCGTGTCCTGCATTACGTGCCCTTGATGCTGACGAGTCCGTTCAGCACCTGGTCGAGACCGCCGAACACCGAGATGCGGTCGATCCGTTCCGCGACGCGCTCGAGCGTTTCCAGCTCCTTGAGCCGCAGCGCGGTCGGGTTTTCCTCCATCACCTTCGCGGTGTTCAGCAGCGAACGCGTGGCCGCCGTTTCCTCGCGGCGGCGAATCACGTTCGCCTGGGCGGATTTCTCCGCTTCGACTACCTGCGCGAGGATCGTCTTCATGTCGCCCGGCAGCACGATGTCCTTCACGCCGACGCTGCGCACGTCCACGCCCGAATCGCCGAGACGGGCGCGCACCTGCGCGATCACGACCGCGTCGATCGACTGCTTGTCCTCCAGCAGCTCGTCGAGCGAGCGTGTGCCGACCGCCGAGCGCAGCGCGAACTGCAGCTCGCGATACAAGTGCTCGACCGGTTTTTGCAGCTGGCCGAACGCATGCAGCACGTCCGCGTAACACCACGTCGCCGACAGGTTCAGCCGCAGCGCAACCTTGTCGCGCGTCAGGATTTCCTGCCCGCCGACTTCGATCGCCTGCAGGCGCAGATCGACGAGTTCGACCGCGACGTCGCGGTTGAAGCGCCAGAACGCCGACGTACCCGCGTCCAGCAACCGCTCGATCTTGCCGTCGATCTTCAGCACGCCGACGTGGTACGCCGGCACCTGCGCCACCAGCACGCCCGTCAGGCCCGCCACGCCGCGCGCCCGCAGCGCCGGTTGCGCGATGCGCTTGACGAGCGCGGCCGGCAGCATGCTGTCCTGCGTGAGATCGACGCGTTCGAGACGATGCGCGGCCAGGCCGCGCCAGTACAGCCGGCGCGTGCCCGGTGCCAGGATCTCGACGAGCACGTCGTCTTCATAGCGCAGGCCCGCTTCGTCGTCGGCGAGATCCATCGCGACGAAGTATCGCGCGAGCACGTCGGGCGCGTCGTGGCGCAGATAGTCGGCCAGCGCGGTGTCGGCGAGCGGCGCGTCGAGACGCGCGGTCTGCACCGACAGACGCTTGAACGGATCGAAGGCCTTGAACACGCCCGGTTCCAGCACCTTCACGAAATCGCCTTCGCTCATCAGCAGCGCGCGTTCGTTCTTTTTCACTACATGACGCTTCCACATATTTTTGTCCTTTTTTTCAACGACCGCCGGATCGCGCATCGTGCGGATCGCGGTGCGACGCAACCGGGCGGACGGCGCGCTGGCCGGCGCCGACGCACACGGTGACGCATCCTGCATCGCGTCGTCGTGCGCATTCGCGCGGGCCGTGCGGCTGCCCGGCCGATCGCGCGGAACCGCAACCGGTCCGACGCGCGGCGGGCCTGTCGGCCCGCACCGGCGGGTACTGCTTTCATCACGAGACTGTCCTTGCGGACAGGGTTCGAGCGGGATTCGAACCCGCCACCGGCCGGCTTTCGCCGGCTGCTCCACCTGACTGAGCTTCCGAACGACGGGCGCTCCGGGATTCGAACCCGGACGAGGCATCCTGGCGCGCGCCCCTTTGCCTTCATCTGTCCATGGCGGCATGCGCTGCCGCGACGAACGAGGTTCGGCGGCGGCGCACCAGCAGGGCGTGTGAACCCTGGCTCGCGGGCCAGCGGGACATCCGGCGTCTTCTATTTAGCGAGGAGCGTGCCAGTGGCTGCCTTGATGCTCGAATAATTTTTCAAGTGGTTGAAAACAAATGGGAATTTATTTCATTAACCGATTTTCGGTGATGCCGGGCGTGCGGATTCATCATGGAAATCCGATACAATCGGATCGCTTCTTATCCCATGAGATAAAAAATGCGCAAGACCGTCGCGATCGGTTTTCTCGGCACCGTGCTGGACCAGGGCGGCCGCGCGCCGCGCCGTTACCGCAAATGGCGGCCGACGATTTCGCTGTGCGAGCAGCCCGACCTGCCGATCGACCGGCTCGAACTGCTGCATGCGCCGGGCTACACGCGTCTCGCCCACCAGGTGCGGGACGATCTCGCGCGCCTGTCTCCGCATACCGACGTGCGGCTCGTGCCGGTCACGATCCACGATCCGTGGGATTTCGAGGAGGTCTACGCGACGCTGCACGACTACGCACGCGCGTATCCGTTCGACCTCGAGCATGAGGACTACCTGATCCACATCACGACCGGCACGCACGTCGCGCAGATCTGCTGGTTCCTGCTGGCGGAGGCGCGCTACCTGCCCGCGCGCCTCGTGCAGACGGGGCCGCCGCAGCGGACCGACGAAGGGCCGAGCGGGCCGGGCACGATATCGGTGATCGACCTCGACCTGTCGCGCTACAACCGCATCGCGCAGCGCTTCACGCGCGAGCGCGACGAAACGGTGTCGTTCCTGAAGGCCGGCATCGCAACGCGCAACGCGCGCTTCAATGCGCTGATCGAGCAACTGGAGCGCGTCGCCGTGCGGTCGCGCGCACCGATGCTGCTGGTCGGGCCGACGGGCGCCGGCAAATCGTTTCTCGCGAAGCGCGTGTACGAGCTGAAGCGCGGCCGCCATCGGCTCGCGGGGGCGTTCATCGAGATCAACTGCGCGACGCTGCGCGGCGACGCGGCGATGTCGACGCTGTTCGGTCACGTGAAGGGCGCGTTCACGGGCGCGCAGTCGGCACGGGCGGGGCTGCTGCGCGCGGCCGACGGCGGGCTGCTGTTCCTCGACGAAATCGGCGAACTCGGGCTCGACGAGCAGGCGATGCTGCTGAAGGCGATCGAGGAGAAGCGCTTCCTGCCGGTCGGCGCGGACGTCGAGGCGAGCAGCGATTTCGAGTTGATCGCGGGTACGCATCGCGACCTGCGGCAGATGGTGGCGGCCGGCACGTTTCGCGAGGATCTCTATGCGCGGATCAATCTGTGGACGTACGAATTGCCGGGGCTGGCCGAGCGCCGCGAGGACATCGAGCCGAACCTCGAATTCGAACTCGACCGTTTCGGCCGCGAGCAGGGCGAGCAGGTGCGATTCAACGTGGAGGCGAAGCGGCGCTATCTCGCGTTCGCGGCGTCGCCGCGCGCGGTGTGGGCCGGCAACTTCCGCGAACTGTCGGCCTCGGTCACGCGGATGGCGACGCTGGCCGATGCGGGGCGGATTACCGAGGCACTCGCCGAGCAGGAAGTCGAGCGGTTGACGCGCACCTGGTCGTCGCCGCGCGACGCGGGCGCGGCCGACCCGTGCGTCGACGCGGTGTTCGGTGCGCGCGCCGCGGATCTCGACCTGTTCGACCGTGCGCAGCTCGAACGCGTGCTCGACGTGTGCCGCGCGTCGGCGAGCCTGTCGGAAGCGGGGCGCACGTTGTTCGCGGTGTCGCGGCAGAGCAAGAAGCAACCGAACGATGCGGACCGGCTGCGCAAGTATCTCGCGCGGTTCGGGCTCGATTGGGAGGCGGTGCGGCAGGCGCTTGACGCGGCATGACGCGCGGCGGCGCGGCCGGCGCGATCGGTCAGGCCGCCGCGGCCGCCGCGTCGTGAAACGGTGCCAGGAATCCCCAATCCGGGTGTGCCGCCGCGATATCCGCCAGCCCGCGCGCGAACGCATGCGCCGGCAGCCATGGATACCCGAACGCCGCATGCAGCCCGTCGAGCTTCGACGACCGCGGATCGTCGATCGTGTCCATTCGCGCGATGTGGATGTGCAGCGCGGCGATCCGGGCCGCGTCGTCTCGGGTGTCGTCGCCCGCGAACTGCCAGCGGTACGTGCCATGCCCGATCCGCAGCGCGCCGGTGTCCTTCTGCCGCATCACGACGAGCCACGGCATGTTGGCGACGCCATGCGCGTCGACGTCCGGCTCCGCGCAGACGTAACAGGTCCGGCACCGCTCGAACCGCTCGCCGAATTCCTCGACCAGCGTGCGCGCGATGGCGGCCGCGCCCGTCACGCGCGGCGGAAAATCGATATCGTCGCTGGCGAGCGAAAAGCTCAGCTCGGCATCGGCTGCGAAGCAGTCGGCGATCAGTGACGGACGGTTCAGGTCTTTCGCGCGCAGATAACATTCGAGCAGCGCGCGGACCGTCGCGGGATGAAGCGGAAAGGACATGATCGAGTTTCCGGTGCCGGACAATCGGGCAGCATGCGGGTCGCCGGACCCGGCCGGGAGCGCATGTGCCTTTACCGTATAATTTCGTTTCAAAGCTAAATTCGCATGACTGCACGGAGCGTCGACGTCATGGCCAAGCAGCAAGAGGAGTCCGTTCTGACCATTACCAACCCGGCCTGCCTGATCGACGGCACGGACACGGAATTTCGTCACCTGATCAACGGGTTGCTGCCGTTCGCGGCGCGCCTGCTGTCGGTACGCGACGGTTTCGGCTCGATCGCCGGGCTGACCGGTATCCAGTACTCGTTGCTCGTGTCGGTCGCGCACCTGTCCCACGACGACGTCGTGACCGTCAACCGCCTGGCCGATCACCTGCACCTGAGCGGCGCGTTCGTGACGATCGAAACCGGCAAGCTCAAGAAGCTCGGCCTGATCGACAAGCGGGCGGACCCGGACGACAAGCGCAAGATGCGCGTCACGGTCACGCCGGCCGGCACGAAGCTGCTGAAAGCGCTGGCGCCCACCCAGCAGCGGATCAACAACGTGCTGTTCGAGGGCGTGACCAAGACCGAGTTCAAGGTGCTGTGCTCGGTGATCGACCGCCTCGTCACCAACGGCGATCGCGCAACGCTCGATCTCGCGCACATGATCGCGCGCCAGGAAAAAAGCTGACGCACGCCGGCCGCGGGCCGACGCGACGCGTCGGCCATGCTCAGTGCGCGGCCCACGCGATCGTATCGAGGTCGACCCCTTCCAGATGCATGTCCCATAGCGGGCTCAGCGCGCGCAGCTTGTCGACCGTGTCGCGCACCTGTGCGATCACGCTGTCCACTTCGGCTTCGGTCGTGAAGCGGCCGAGCGTGAAGCGGATCGAGCTGTGCGCGAGTTCGTCGCTTCGGCCGAGCGCACGCAGCACGTAAGACGGTTCCAGCGACGCCGACGTGCACGCGGAGCCTGACGATACCGCGACGCCCTTGATCCCCATGATCAGCGATTCGCCCTCGACGAAGTTGAAGCTCACGTTCAGGTTGTGCGGAATCCGGCGCGCCAGGTCGCCGTTCACGTAAACCTCGTCGAGCGTCGACAGGCCGGCCAGCAGCCGGTCGCGCAACGCGCCGACGCGGCGGCTTTCTTCCTCCATCTCTTCCTTCGCAAGCCGAAACGCTTCGCCCATCCCGACGATCTGGTGTGTCGGCAGGGTGCCCGAGCGCATCCCGCGCTCGTGGCCGCCGCCGTGCATCTGCGCTTCGATGCGCACGCGCGGCTTGCGGCGCACGTACAGCGCGCCGATTCCCTTCGGGCCGTACACCTTGTGCGCGGTCACCGTCAGCAGGTCGACGTTCAGTGCATTCACGTCCACCGGAATCTTGCCGGCCGCCTGTACGGCGTCGCAGTGGAACACGATGCCGCGGGCGCGGCACAGCGCGCCGATCTCGGCGATCGGCTGGATCACGCCCGTTTCGTTGTTCGCGAGCATCACCGACACCAGGATCGTGTCGGCGCGCAGCGCCCGCCGCAGCGCATCGAGATCGAGCAGACCGTTTTCCTCCACGTCGAGGTAGGTGACGTCGAAGCCCTGGCGTTCGAGTTCGCGGCACGTATCGAGCACGGCCTTGTGTTCGGTCTTCACCGTGACGAGGTGCTTGCCCGTGCCTTGATAGAAGTGCGCGGCGCCCTTGATCGCGAGGTTGTTGCCTTCGGTGGCACCCGATGTCCACACGATTTCGCGCGGGTCCGCGCCGAGCAGCGCGGCGACGTGCGCGCGCGCTTCCTCGACCGCTTGCTCGGCGTCCCAGCCATGGCTGTGGCTGCGCGAAGCGGGGTTGCCGAACTGCTCGTGCAGGAACGGCACCATTTTGTCGACCACGCGCGGATCGACGGGCGTCGTCGCGCTGTAGTCCATGTAGATCGGGCGGGATGGCATCGAATGGGCTCCGGGAAGCGGGATCTCTCGCGGGTCGCGAAAGCCGCGGGATACGGTTGCCGCAGTGTACGTGGACATTCGCGGGCGTCGCGCAACATCCATCACGCCAGTAGGGTTGTCTTTCAAACAAAGCTTTCAAGATCAGGGTTTACGACAGCTTGAACCGGCTTTTGTGTTTGCATTCAATAAAAGCTAAATCACAAAGCTAAATTGAAGTGATTCGTTGGCCGGATTCCGCCGCGGAATCCGGCGATGCAACCCCAGGAGAACGAGATGAGCGAGAACCATGCCGGAACCGGCGCGGGCGCCGACGAGCAGCGACGCTTTCGCACCGCGTTGTCGATGTTCGCGACGGGCGTCGCGGTGATTACCGCCCCGCGCAAAGAGGGGATGCCGGTCGGCATCACGGTCGCGTCATTCAATTCGGTGTCGCTGGATCCGCCGCTGATCCTGTTCTCGGTCGACCGCCGCAGCCTGAGCCTCGGCGACCTGGCCGGCGCGGACGGCTACGCGGTCAACGTGCTCGACGAGACGCAGCAGCACCTGTCGAACTGTTTCGCGAAGGCGAACGGCGACAAGTGGGGCTGGCGCGCCGGCGCGGCGCCCGCCGACGGCGCGGTGCTGCTGCCCGACGCACTCGCGACGTTCGAATGCGAGCCCTATGCGCAATACGACGGCGGCGACCACGTGATCTTCGTCGGCCGCGTGACGCGGCACCGTGCGCGCTCGGAAGGGCGCCCGCTGATCTTCTTTGGCGGTCGCTACCGCGCGCTCGACGGCGCGCATGCGCCGTCCGTGTGAACGCAACCCACGATTCATTCCACCCAGGAGGACATCATGATCAAGAACGGGACTCAGCACATCGCGTCGCTGCGCGACGGGCGGCAGGTCTACCTGAACGGCCAGCCGGCCGGCGACGTGACCGCGCATGCGGCATTCCGCAATTCGATTCGCAGCTACGCGAGCCTGTACGACTACCAGGCGCGCGACGAGAACGTCGAGAAGATGACGTTCTCGTCGCCCGGCACGGGCAACCGCGTGAGCCGGATCTGGCAGCTGCCGACGTCCTATGACGAACTCGTCGAGCGCCGTGCCGCGCTGGAAGCGTGGTCGGAGCTGCATTACGGCTTCATGGGCCGCTCGCCCGACCACGTCGCGTCGTGTCTCGCCGGCATGTATATGGGCGCCGACGTGTTCGAACAATACGACCCGGCGCGCGCCGGCGCACTGCGCGACTACTACCGTTATGCACGCGACAACGACCTGTTCCTGACCTACGTGATCGTGAATCCGCAGGCGAACCAGTCGAAAGCCGCACACGAGCAGGAGGACAAGTACCTCGCGGTCGGCATCGTCGATCAGGATGCCGAAGGCATCACGGTGCGCGGCGCGAAGATGCTCGCGACGAGCGGGATCATGGCGAACGAGGTGTTCTGCAGCTGCATCCAGCCGCTGCGCGAAGGCGACGAGATGTACGCGCTGTCGTTCGCGGTGCCGATGAACGCGAAGGGCATGAAGATCCTGTCGCGCAAGTCGTACGAGGAGCACGCGACGTCGGTGTTCGACAACCCGCTGTCCAGCCGCTTCGACGAGAACGACGCGGTGCTGTACTTCGACGACGTGAAGGTGCCGTGGGAACGGATCTTCGTCGCCGGCAACACGGTGATGTGCGCGAAGCAGTTTCATGCGACGCCCGCGCACGTGTACCAGAACTATCAGTGCCAGGTGCGCCTGATGACGAAGCTGCGCTTTCTCGTCGGGCTCGGCCTGAAGATTTCCGAGATCAACGGCACGAACACGTTCCCGCAAGTGCGCGAGACGCTGGGCCAGCTCGCGGCCGAAGCGTCGATGGTCGAGGCGTGGGTCTACGGGATGGAAGCGAAGGGCACGGTCGTCAACGGCTTCTACGTGCCCGACCGCAACATGCTGTACGGCTCGCAGGTCGTCACGCAGCAGCTGTATTCGAAGGTGCTCAACACGCTGCGCGAGCTCGCGGGCGGCGGAATGATCATGCTGCCGTCCAGCGTGCGCGATTTCGAGAACCCCGACCTGCTGCGCATCATCGAGAAGACGCAGAAGTCTCCGGTGTGTTCGTCCGAGGAGCGCGTGAAGTTCTTCAAGCTCGCATGGGACGCGGTCGGCTCCGAATTCGCGTCGCGCCACAACCAGTACGAGCTGTTCTACGCCGGCGCGTCGTTCGTCACGAAGGGCCACGCATACCGCACGTACGACTGGCAGCGCGCGTCGCATCTCGTCGATTCGATGCTCGGCAGCTATTCGCTGAACCAGGAACGGTCGACGCCGCACGCCGCTTGACGCGTCGTGCCCGACTTCACCCGCTATCGCATTCAGGAGAGACAGATGGCCATCAACAAGCTTCACGACGAATTCCATACGCTGGACATGCAGCGCGAGTGGCGGCTGCCGGAAGGGTATGACCCGGCATCCGGCGCACAGGAGCTGATTCTGTCCGGCGCGCTCGATACCGAGCGCAAGCGCGGCAGCCGCACGCGCCTGCTGCGCCTGCCGGCGGGGCTGCATACGAAGAAGCCGTTCGTGCACGACTACTGGGAAGAGGTGTTCCTGGTCGAGGGCGACCTGACCGTCGGCAACGACGAGCACGGCAACGGCGGCACGCCGTTCAAGGGCTACACGTATGCGGTGCGGCCGCCCCGCGCATGGCACGGCCCGTTCAAGTCGAACGGCGGCTGCGTGCTGCTCGAGATCCACTACTACGACCCGGCCTGAGCGCGGCCGGTCGACGACACACGGCGAGCGGCGCCGCGCGACGCGTGCGCGCCCCGCCACAAGGAGCATTCGATGAAAACCATTACGTTCGCGATCGACGGTCGCGACGGCCGCACCGAGCGCGCGATAGCGATCGACACGCTCGTGATCGCGGGCTGGACCGGCCGTGACACGGCGGCCATGGAGCGGCACATCCGCGAGCTGGAGGCGCTCGGCGTCAGGCGCCCGGCGGCGACGCCGGTTTTCTACCGCGTTGCGGCCGACCGCCTCGACCCGTCGCCCGCGATCCAGGTATCGGGCGGGCAGAGCAGCGGCGAAGCGGAATTCGTGCTGGTGCGCGCCGGCGGCGAGACCTTCGTCGGCATCGCATCCGACCACACCGACCGCGAAGTCGAGACATACGGGATCACCGTGTCGAAGCAGATGTGCGGCAAGCCGTGCGCGAGCACGCTGTGGAAGTTCGACGACGTGGCCGGTCACTGGGATCAGCTCGTGCTGCGCGCGTACGCGACGATCGACGGCGAGCGCGTGCTGTATCAGGAAGGCCAGGTGACGGCGATGCGCGCGCCGGACGATCTGCTCGCGCAGTTCGCGCGCCACGGCGGCCGTTTCGAGAACGGCACCGCGATGCTGTGCGGAACGCTGGCCGCGATCGGCGGCATCCGGCCGGCCGAGCGGTTCGAGATCGAGCTGGAGGATCCGGTGCTGGGCCGCACGATCCGGCATGCGTATGCGGTGGACACGCTACCGGTCGCGGGCTGACGCCACCGGCGCACGCGCGCTCATGCGCGGCAGATCGCGATGATCTCCGCGCTGATCGTTTCGTCGAAAGGCGCGCGTTGCCAGTCGCCGCACCACTCGGCCGATGCGAAACCGGCTGCCGACACGCGCGCCTGCAGGGCGGGCTGCGCGATGAAACGCAGTCGGCTCGTGTTCGTCAGCACCGTGTCGTCGCGGCGGAAGCGGTAGTGCGTGTCGAACGTCACGATCGCGTCGTCGACCGCACGCACCGCGTGATGGAGATCGACGCGGCCGAAGTCGCGCGATTCGACGCTGTATGCCGAACGCGCGGGCGTCCACGCGCGCCACGGTGCGACGTGCGGGTTGCGGGTGTCGAACAGGAAGCGGCCGCCGTCGGCGAGCACGCGTCGCACGCCGCGCAGCGTCGCGTCGATTTCATCATCGGACAGCAGGCACTGGAACGCATGCCCGGTCATCACGACCGCATCGAACGGTGCGGCGGGCGGCAGGCTGCCGAGTTCGCATGCGTGCCAGCGCACGGTGTCGGCGCGCGGCTGGCGTCGTGCGTAATCGATCATTGCCGGCGCCGGATCGATCGCGACGACCTCGTGCCCGGCCGCCGCGAGCCGGCGTGCGAACGTGCCGGTGCCGCAACCGAGATCGAGGATGCGCTGCGGCGCGGGGCCGATCACGGCTGCATAGAACGCGAAGTCGCGATCGCCCGCGTTGAACAGGTCGTAGACCGCGACGAGGCGCGGGTCGGTGTAGAGGCGGTCCGCGTCGGCAGGCGTCATGCGGCCGTGCGTATCAGCGCTGCTGCACGGCCACGCGCAGCCCGAGCGCGATGAAGATCGACCCGATGATCTTCCCCTGCCAGCGCGTGAGCCACGTCAGCCGCTTCACGACGCGGCCGAGCGGGCGGATCGAGCACGCGATCAGCGTCGTATAGAGCGAGCTGAGCACGACGAAGATCAGCCCGAGCACCGCGAACTGCACGAACGTCGAGCCGCGCTCCGGGTGCACGAACTGCGGCATGAACGCGAGGAAGAACAGCGCGGTCTTCGGATTCAGCACTTCGGCGGGAATGGCCTGCAGGTACGCGACGAGCGGCGTGACGGGCGCCACCTGCGGCAGCGACGGATCCGACGGTTTTTCCAGCAGCGCACGCGCGCCGAGATAGAGCAGGTACGCGGCGCCGACCAGCTTCACGACGTTGAATGCGAGCGCCGACGTCATCAGCAGCGCGGACAACCCGACGGCCGCGAACAGCGTATGCACGAAGTCGCCGCTCGCGACGCCGAGGCCGGTCAGGATGCCGGTCTTGCGCCCGCCCTGCACGGTGCGGCTCAGCACGAGCAGCACGGCCGGGCCGGGGATCAGGAACAGGCCCAGGACGACGGCGGTGAAAGTGGTCAGCGTGGTCAGATCGAACATGGCGGCTCCGGCAGGTTGACGCGGCGGCGGGGGATCGGGGCATTGTATTCGGTTCGGCGGGCGGCCGCTGACGCGTGCTTGAACGGCCCGGCCGTGCCGGCGCCTTTCTGGTATAAGCACGAAACGACGTGCGGCACGGCGTCCGGCTTCTTCCACCGCCTATCGTTTCATGCGCGAGCTTCCACCGACCACCCATCCCGCCGCGGACGCCGACGTCTATCACGTGCCGCGTCCGCTCGTCGTGTTCGGCGGTTCGGTCGTCGAGCCGGAATGGCGGCTGGAGCGCCACAGCCATCGCCAGGCGCAGCTGCTCTACACGCTGAGCGGCGTCGTCTATTGCGAGATCGACGGCGGCGTGTGGAGCGCGCCCCCGCAATGCACGGTGTGGATTCCCGGCGATGTTCCGCACGCGGCGCGCGGCTCGGCCGGCGCGACCTTCTACGCGGTGCTGGTCGAACCCGACGCCGCGCTCGACCTGCCCGCGCGCTGCTGCACGCTGTCCGTGTCGCCGCTGCTGCGCGAACTGCTGCTGAAGGCCGCGAGCTTTCCGAACCTGTACGACGTCGACGGGCCGCAGGGGCGGCTGATGGCGACGCTGCTCGACGAACTCGTCGCGGCGCCGGTCGAGGACCTGTACCTGCCGATGCCGACCGACCGCCGGCTGCGCAAGCTGATCGACCATCTGCTCGACGATCCGGCCGACAAGTCGCCGCTGGCCGAACTCGCACGGCGCGCGGGCATCAGCGAGCGCAGCCTCACACGGCTCGCGACGAAGGAGCTCGGGATGAGCCTCGGCGACTGGCGCCGGCGGCTGCACGTCGCGCTGTCGCTGCGGATGCTGACGACCGGCCGCCGCGTGCACCAGATCGCGATCGACCTCGGCTACGAGAGCGCGAGCAGTTTCGTGACGATGTTCCGCAAGGCGACCGGCAAGTCGCCGACGCAATTCCTGACCGACCGGCAACGCTGAACGCGCCGGCCGCGCCCGCGGATGCGCAGGTTTGGCCAGATTGAAAAAGCAGTTGGCCGGGATGAGAAATGACGCGTTTGGCCTCGATCCATAAAATGAGAATCGTTCTCATCTGGAGGTCGACATGCAAATCACCACGACTGAATTCCCGTTCGTCTGGCTGCGTTACCGCGGTTCGACGCACTTCGAACCGGCCCGGTTGATCGCCGAGCTCGACGCGTTGCTGGCGCGCGGCGAACGCTTCGTTCTTCTGACCGACGACGCGCCGTCCGGCGACGATCGCGGCGATACCGACCACGAGATGCGCAAGCAGCTCGCGAAGTGGAGCAAGGCCAACCGTGCGCAGTCGCGCGAATGGATCCCGGCGATGATCGCGATCGAGCCCGATGCGGCCCGGCGTGCCGCGCTCGATGCATTCTCGGGCACGTTCGAGAAGGTCTGGGGCTATCCGCTGAACGCGGCGGCGAGCCGCGAAGACGCGCTGGCGCTCGCGCAACGGCTGCTCGCCGAACCCGCGCGCCGCATCGCCGCGGCGAACGCCTGACCCGGCCGCCGCGCGGCGCGCGGCTTTCGTCGACATCGACAACCGTGTACGGCGCGCGCACGCGCGCCGCGGCCTGTCGCAACCACGCAGGGGTGACCGGTGGACAATCCGATCCGCGCGATGCGCATCTTCACGCGCATCGTCGAAATGAACAGCTTTACACGCGCGGCGCAGGCGCTCGGCATTTCGCGCGCCACCGCGACGCGGACCGTGCAGGAGCTCGAGGCGGCGCTCGGCACGCCGCTGCTGGTGCGCACGACGCGCGCGCTGCGGACGACGTCCGAAGGCGACGCGTATTACCGGCGCTGCGTGAGCATCACGGCGGACGTCGACGAGCTCGAAGCCAGCATGCGCGGCGCCGCGCGGCATCCGGGCGGGCCGCTGCGCGTCGAGGTGCCGGCGTCGGTGGCCGGTGCGATCGTGCTGCCGGCGCTCGACGCGTTTCACGCCCGGCATCCCGATCTCGTGCTGATGCTGGGCGTGGCCGGGCGCGCGGGCGATCGCGACGCCGACACGGTCGACTGCGGCATCCGGCTGGGCGCGCTGCCCGATTCGTCGCTCGTCGCGCGCCGGCTCGGCACGCTCGAACGCGTGACGTGCGCGAGCCCGGCGTATCTCGACCGCTTCGGCGTTCCGCGCACGCTCGACGCGCTCACGGCGCACCGCGCGGTCAGCGGTGCGCGGGTACCCGGCCAGCGCTCGGCCGAACTCGATTTCGTCGCGGACGACGGCGTGCGCAAGGTCCGGCTCGACAGCATCGTCAGCGTGGACGACGAGCAGGCGTACCTGGCCTGCGGCGTGCACGGCCTCGGGCTGATCCAGCCGACGCGCATCGCCGCGCAGCCGCTGATCGACGCGGGCCGGCTGCGGGAAGTGCTGCCGTGCTGGCAACCCGAGCCGGCCGCCGTGTCGGCGGTCTACGTGAAGCGCCCGCATGTGTCGCCCGGCGTGCGCGCGTTCGTCGACTGGATCGCCGAGCGTTTCGTGCAGGCCGCGCACGAGCATGAAGGGCTGGCGGCGGCGGGGGCGGCAGGGTGGCGGGCGCGAGAGGCAGCTGTGACGCGTGAGCCTGTTGCGAGCAGCGTGCGCGCGGCGCCGGCAACGACCGGCATCGATCTTGAACACGCCGCGCTGGTCGCCGCGAGCTGAGTGGCCGGCGGATCGGCTTCCGGCGCGTTATCCGCCTCTCGACCGCCCCAGCGCTTCCGCCAGAAAATCCACGAACGCGCGAATCCGCGCGGACGTCTGGTGACGCTGCGCATACACTGCGTAGACATCGGCGCTCGGCATTTCGTGATCGGGCAGCACGACGGCGAGACGCCCGTCCGCGAGGTAGTCGCGCAGGTCCCGTTCCGCGTGCATCAGAATTCCGTGTCCGTCGAGCGCCCACTTCACCGCGATCTTGCCGTCGTTCGTCGTCCGGTTGCCGTTGATCCGAACGGCTTCCGTGTGGCGTGTCGAGCCGTGTCCGTTCGTCAGGCGCCGTACTCTTCGTCGCCTTGCCGGATGCCGATGCAGGTGTGCCGCGTGAGGTCGTGCCGCGCGAGATGCGCACAGAAGCCGGCGGTTCGATGCGAGCCGTCGCGCGACGACGCGCGTGTCGGGCGGCTCGCCGAAGCGGATGCATACGTCGAATGAGTCGTCAGTGAGCGGCACCACTCGTAAGCGCGAGGTGCGCCGAAACGGCGGACGGGTGCGCATCGCGTACCCGTCCGGCTTCATGCGTCGTGACGCGCGACCGGCTTCAGCTGTGCGTGAGCGTCAACGCATGGAACTTCACGACGGTGCCGGGCGTCGTCAGCGGCGTACCGGACACGGCCGTCTGGTCGTAGTCGCCGGCCTTGAAGTAGAAGCTTTCGCCGTCGAAGCTCGAATCCATCGTGAAGGTCCTGGTCGTGCCGTTCGCGGTGACGGTGATCGTCGTGCCGCTCAGGCTCAGCGCATAACTGAACTTCTTGCCGACGCCGACCGTCGTGATCGGCGTGGTCGTCGACTTGCCGCCCTGGTTGGTGCTTTCGAGCAGCAACTGGACGACCCCGCCGGACGTGAACTGCAGCTCGCACAGCGGCTTGCTCGGGCCGGTGCCCTGGAAGATCTGGCCGATCGTCGTGTGATCGGGCACCTGCATGACGGTCACCGTCGCGTTCAGCCGGTTGGTGCCGGAGGTCGGCCAGATCGCGTTCTCGCGCAGCTCGGTGCGCGGATGCAGCGAGCCGGACGTCGTCCAGCCCTGCGTCGGGTCCATCATCACCATCGAGCCGTCGCTGCCGTCCGTATAGAAATACGTCGGGTTCACGTAGCCGCCCGCGAGCGACGAACCGCTCACGGTATCGACCTTGCCGGGCGCGCCGGTCGGCAACTGCAGCGTGAACGGTGCGAGGTTGAAGTTCGAGCCGGGCGGATTCGACGGACTGAGCGCCATGACGGTGGCCTGCTGGCGCGCGGCGGCGGCCGGGCTGGCCGGGTCGTCACCGCCGCAGGCGGAAAGGAACGCAACGGACAGCACGGCGGCGACGCACGGGATGATCCGGTTCTTCATGATGTCTCTCTCTCTGATGGTCCGTGGCAGGGTGCCACGTCATGGATAACGTTTTCTTTTTTTAGGCTTGAGATCGCCGGGAAGGCGGTCGACAGCCTGTAGAAAGCACGCCAAAACACAGAAAGCAGGTGCGGTTCGAAAGCGACTGCCGAAGCCAGACTGTAAAGCGGGGACTACTGATATTCACGAGGCTTGCGATCGGCTTTCCGGATGACGCTTGTCGGCCGATCGGAGACGATGCTAGCAAGAAGCCCTGGAAGAGTAAACGTTTTCCTATACGGATATGGCAACGCCACGTGACGTCGAGCCGCGGCGAGCATCATTCGGGTTTCGGTACCGCGGCGTGCGTGCTGGCGTGGGCGTTACGACGCCACGGTAGCGACGTGCCGCGCGATGCGCGCCGCACATGCATCGGGCGTCGTACCGGCCGTGTCCAGCACCATCTGGCTGAACGGCCGCGACGCATAGCCTTCGCGATACATCTCGGCGATCCGGCTGCGCTCCCAGTCCGTCAGCGCGCGCGTGCCGCGATTCGACGCCGCGATCGCTTCGGGCGGTGCGAGCGTGACGACGAACAACCGTGCATCACGCGCGTCGCAGGCGGTGCGCAGCCGCGCGTGTTCCGCTTCGCCGATCGGATAGGCGATGACCAGATGGCGTTCGCGCGCGGCCGCGATCTGCGCGACGAGACGTTCGAGCGCGAGTGCCCACTGCACGTCCAACGGCGCGTCGTCGGGCGCATCGTGATCGTCGCCGTCGATGAAGCGCGCATCGGGCAGCACGCGTGCGAGCGCGAGGCCGATCGTCGTCTTGCCGCTGTTGATCGGGCCGTTCAGGTGGATGACGGTAAGGGCGGTCATGGGTCGAGGCAGGAAGCGGATGACTCGCAGCTTGCCATGACGGGCGCGGCGGCGCGGTGCCGTAAGGGCGTCGCGTGGTGCAATGCGAAGGGGGGGAAAGCGGCCAGGCCGGGAGGGGGAGCGGCAGGCTGCGTGCGCGACGAGGCGTCGCACATGCAGCCTGCCCGACCGTGCCGCATGCAGCGATGCGGCACGGCGTCGAGCGAGACGGCTTACTTGTCGTCGCCCTTGATCTGCGGCAGTGCCGACGCTTCGCCCGGCGTCAGCAGGCCGACTTGCGCATACACGCGCAGCTTGTCGCGCGTATCGGTGATGTCGAGGTTGCGCATCGTCAGCTGGCCGATCCGGTCGCGCGGCGAGAACGTCGATGCAACCTTCTCCATCGACAGGCGTTCCGGCTGGTACGTGAGGTTCGGCGACTTCGTGCTCAGGATCGAGTAGTCGTTGCCGCGGCGCAGTTCGATCTTCACTTCGCCGGTGATCGCGCGTGCGACCCAGCGTTGCGCGGTTTCGCGCAGCATGATCGCCTGCGGGTCGAACCAGCGGCCCTGGTACAGCAGGCGGCCGAGGCGGCGGCCGTTCTCGCGGTACTGCTCGATCGTGTCTTCGTTGTGGATGCCGGTAACGAGGCGCTCGTACGCGATGTACAGCAGCGCGAGGCCCGGGGCTTCGTAGATGCCGCGGCTCTTCGCCTCGATGATCCGGTTCTCGATCTGGTCGCTCATGCCGAGGCCGTGGCGGCCGCCGATGCGGTTCGCTTCCAGCAGCAGCTCGACCTGATCCTTGAACTCGACGCCGTTCAGCGCGACCGGCTGGCCGGCTTCGAAGCGCACCGTCACTTCTTCCGCGGCGATCTTCACGTCGTCGCGCCAGAACGCGACGCCCATGATCGGGTTCACGATCTTGATGCCGCTTTCGAGGCTTTCCAGATCCTTCGCTTCGTGCGTCGCGCCGAGCAGGTTCGAGTCGGTCGAATACGCCTTCTCGGCCGACATCTTGTACGCGAAACCCGCCTGGTTCATGAACTCGGACATTTCGGCACGGCCGCCGAGCTCGTCGATGAAGGTCTGGTCGAGCCACGGCTTGTAGATCTTCAGATCCGGGTTCACGAGCAGGCCGTAGCGGTAGAAGCGCTCGATGTCGTTGCCCTTGTACGTGCTGCCGTCGCCCCAGATGTTGACGCCGTCTTCCTTCATCGCGGCGACGAGCATCGTGCCCGTCACGGCGCGGCCGATCGGCGTCGTGTTGAAGTACGTGACGCCGGCCGTCGTGATGTGGAACGCGCCGCTTTGCAGCGCCGCGATGCCTTCGGCGACGAGCTGCGCACGGCAGTCGATCAGGCGGGCGCCGGCTGCGCCGTATTCGATCGCGCGTTTCGGGATCGCGTCGTAATCGTCTTCGTCGGGCTGGCCGAGGTTCGCCGTGTATGCGTACGGGACGGCGCCCTTCAGTTTCATCCAGTGCAGCGCAGCGCTGGTGTCCAGGCCGCCGGAGAAGGCGATACCGACCTTCTGGCCGGTCGGGAGGCTTTCGAGAATCGTGCTCATAGGAATTACCGTGGATTGAAGCCGGTGGGATCGTATTTCGCGGAATATGCGAGTATCGGCTGTCCGGGAAGTTGGGGCAAGGGCTGATTTTCGTGCGGAATCGTCGTCCGGCCTGTCGGGCGGGCCGGACGGGCGGTTAACCACACGGAGAACGCGAGACCGGAAGGCGCGAAATCGCGGCTGAAACCGCCGGTGCCGGGTCCGGTCGCGGGGCCGATTTGCGGGGCCGGATCGACCGAAACATGCGGCAGCCGTATGGAAATGCCGGTCGATTATTCCGAAAGGATTATGAAAGACTGCCGCCCGACACCCGGCATCCGCCGGGAACCTCAGATATTCCACGACTGCGCGGTGTCCAGCAGCTTCTCGCGCAACTGGTCGACTTCGCCGGCCAGCTTGGCCGTGATCGACACATAGCCGGACAGCTGCGGCGGCGGCACGTCGTGCGGCGGGTCGGCCGGCCGGCGGCGCGGCGCAAGCCGGCTCGGCGTGCCGAATTTGAGCGCGCGGCTGGCGCCGACCAGCGTGTCGCGGATGCGCCGGTTCACGGCCTTCATCTCGGCGCGCATGTATTCGCGGGCTGCCACGTCGTCGCGGGCCGGCACCGCGCTCGACAGGATCTCCAGGTAGCCGATGCACAGGCGCAGGCTGCGCTGGATCGCCTCGAGCTGCGCCATCGACGTCTCGCATTCCTTCGACACCGACGGCATCAGCGAACGCAGCTGCACGAGCAGCGCGCTCAGCGCGGCCATTTCCTTCAGGTGCGCGTCGTCGCTGACCGGGCGGTCGCCCGCGAGCCGGGCATGCACGGCCGCGCACGCGCGCAGCGCGTCGGCGAGCTTGTAGCGCCACGAATAGGTGGCGTAGAGCGGCAGCGCGAACGAGAACGCCAGCGCGATCGCGATGCCGGTCAGCACGTTCACCGCGCGCCACAGGCCGTCGACGATCTCGTTGTCGCCGTGCCCGGCGACGATCACCATCGTGATCGCCGACAGCAGCGCGATGTAGCCGGCCTTGCCGATCGCGTGATACGCGCAGATGCCGCATGCGACGGCCATCAGCAGGTAGATCGCGACGGGCGCATGCAAGACGGAATACAGCACGATCAGCCCGAGCCCCGCGAGCGCGCCGATCGACGTGCCGAGCGCGCGCTCGGCCGCTTTCTTGCGGATGTTGCCGTGATGCTGCAGCCCGCCGACGACGATCAGCACGGTGATCGTCGACCACTCGCCGTGCGGCACGTTCAGGCCGGTGGACAGCGCGATCGACACGAGAATCGCGAGCGCGACGCGCGCCGCATGGATCAGCTTCGCGTGCCGGTAGCGGCGATACGGGTCGAGCAGCGGGCGGAGCGCATTGCGCAGCAGGGGCGGCAGTCGGGTAGGGAGCGGGGTGGTCATGACGAAACGGAGGTGGCCGGAACGCGCACGGCGGCGTGCGCGGGCAGGCGCGACGCCGCTGGCGCAGCAGACGTCACGCTAACCGAACGCGCGCGGGCTGTCCACGGCGCGGCCGGGCGGCACGCGACGTCACGCGTCGGCCGGAGTCGGCAGCGCTTCCAGCACGCGGTTGCGGCCGCCGGACTTCGCGCGGTACAGCGCTTCGTCGGCGCGACGCAGCAGCGTCGCGGCGTTCATCCGGCCGTCGGCGGTGGTCGCGGTGCCGATGCTGGCCGTGACGCGCCCGTACGGGCTCTTCACGTGCTCGATGCCGAGCTCCGCGATCGCGTACCGGATGGCTTCGGCGACGGTGGCCGCGCCTTGCGCGTCGGTGTCGGGCAGCGTGACGACGAATTCCTCGCCGCCGTAGCGCGCGACATGGTCGCTGTTGCGGCGCAGGCAGCCCGACGCGGATTGCGCGACGCGGCGCAGCACGTCGTCGCCGGCCGGGTGGCCGTAGTAGTCGTTGAATGCCTTGAAGTGATCGACGTCGACGAACAGCACGGACAGCGGCCGGCCGTTGCGTGCCGCGCGCTGCGCTTCTTTCGCGAGCACCGTGTCGAACGTGCCGCGGTTGTCGAGGCCCGTCAGCGAATCGGTGTGCGCGAGCCGGTACAGCTTCGATTCGGCGACCTGCCGGCGCTTCAGTTCGCGCGACAGCGCGAGCGATCCCCACGCGATGAATCCGGTGAACAGGCACATCAGCACGACGGTCCAGACCGCGCGGTAGTGCCACGACGCGTAGATGTCGAGCTCGGCCGGCGCGACGTCGACGATCAGCGGCAGGCCGGCGAGATGCTTGTAGACGTAGATGCGCCGGACGCCGTCGATCGCGCCGATGCCGGTCAGCTCGCCGATGCGGCTGCGCTGCGACTCGATGAACAGCGGCGAGTCGTGCAGGTCGAGGCCGACCACGCGGGTGTCGTACGGCAGGCGCGATACGAGCGTGCCGTTGTCCTCGACGATCGCCGCGCTGCCGTGCCGGCCGACCGCGAGGCCGTCGAGCAGCGCGCGGAAGTAGTCGATGCTGAGCGTGCCGACGACGATGCCGCCGAAACTGCCGTCGGGCAGGGTGATCCGGCGGCTGAGCGCGATCGTCAGTGCGCCGCCGCGCAGCCGGGAAGCGTACGGGCGGCTGATGTAGAGGCCGCGGGCGAGGCCGTCGCGATGCACGGCGAAATAGTCGCGGTCGGCGAAATTGCCTTGCCGGGCAGGCGACGCACTCGAATCGATCATGATATTGCCGTGCGGATCCATCACGAAAATCGAGCCGAGATACTCGCCGGTTGCCGCGCGGTCGAACAGCAGCCGGTGGCGCTGGCGCGGCGGCAATGTCATCAGCTCGGGATCGGTGACGCCGTCGACGACGTTTTGCAGCGACAAATCGTAGAGTTCGATATTGCGCGCGATATCGCGCTCGATCAGCAGCATCAGGTTGCGCGCATTTTCGACCGCATGGTCATACGCGTCGCGCCTTGCCTCGATTAATAGCGACGTGGAAAGTCCCCAACTGAACATCAGCAGCAAGATGCCCGCAACGAGCACGCCGCGGGGCGACAGAACGCGTGCCACGATCGACGCGGTGTGGCGGCGCAGCGTGGCGGGCAGCGGGAGTGACTTCATCCTCGGGCGTGGCGGGCGGCGGATATTCGCGTGACTGGCGGTTCCGCGCGCGGATTATTTCGAATTAATCCGCATTATCTCGCGAAATCATGATTTTCGCGTGCGCATGCAAAACATGCATGCGGAAACGGCAATTCGAAACCGTTACGCGCCATTACCGCATCGCGCGCGGGCAGGTTGATTTGAATCAATTATCAGACCAGGTCATTTTGTCTGATTAATGGAGTGAAGAAGTGTCGATTTTGCGCGTCGGTGCGGTATTTGGCGGATCGCGACAGGATTGGCTGCTTTCGGGCCGGAATGAAAAACAGGATAACCACGAGTAACGCGTGGGTTTTGGGGACGGCATGCGGTTGCGACCGCGCCGACGCAGCCAACGCCCCGACGGCGCGACATCTCCCCGCGCTGGCAAGCGTGCCGGGCCGACCGGTCCCGTTGACGAATCAGGTAGAATCCGCGCTTCGCCGCAGGCGCCCGCCGCGCAACGCGTATCGGGGCCGCATCGAATGCATCGCCGGACGCGCACCGCGCTCCGGTTCCGCATGCGCCGGCTACGGATGCCGGCCCGCTCAACGTTCGTCTCGTTTATGTCCGCAATTCCGAATTCCGACCCACCCGGTTCGTCCGCGAACCCACCCAAGCTTCATCGCGCGCTGAAGGCGCGCCACCTGACGATGATCGCCATCGGCGGCTCGATCGGCACGGGCCTGTTCGTCGCGTCCGGCGCGTCGATCTCGCAGGCCGGCCCCGGCGGCGCGATGGTCGCGTACATGCTGATCGGCCTGATGGTGTACTTCCTGATGACGAGCCTCGGCGAGATGGCCGCGTTCATGCCGGTGTCGGGTTCGTTCGCGACCTACGGCGCGAAATACGTGGACGAAGGCTTCGGCTTCGCGCTCGGCTGGAACTACTGGTACAACTGGGCCGTGACGATCGCGGTCGAACTCGTCGCCGCGCAGCTCGTGATGCACTACTGGTTTCCGGACGTGCCGGGCGTGTGGTGGAGCGCGGCCTTCCTCGGCGTGATGTTCCTGCTCAACGCGCTCACCGTGCGCGGTTTCGGGGAAGCCGAATACTGGTTCGCGCTGATCAAGGTCGTCACCGTGGTCGCGTTCATCGGCGTCGGGCTGCTGATGATCTTCGGCATTCTGAAGGGCGCGCCGGGCAACGGCTGGGGCAACCTGACGATCGGCGACGCGCCGTTCGCGGGCGGGCTGCCGGCGTTGATGGGCGTCGCGATGATCGCGGGCTTCTCGTTCCAGGGCACCGAGCTGATCGGCGTCGCGGCCGGCGAATCGGAGAACCCGCGCACGACGATCCCGCGCGCGGTGCGCCAGGTGTTCTGGCGGATCCTGCTGTTCTACGTGTTCGCGATCTTCGTGATCGGCGTGCTGATTCCCTACACCGACCCGAACCTGCTGAAGACGGACGTGACCGACATCGGCGTGAGCCCGTTTACGCTCGTGTTCCGCCACGCGGGCCTCGCGTTCGCGGCCGGCGTGATGAACGCGGTGATCCTGACGGCCGTGCTGTCGGCCGGCAACTCGGGCATGTACGCGTCGACGCGCATGCTCTACACCCTCGCGACCGAAGGCCGCGCGCCGAGGATCTTCGCGAAGCTGTCGCGGGGCGGCGTGCCGCGCAACGCGCTGTATGCGACGACCGCCGTCGGCGCGCTGTGTTTCTTCACGTCGCTGTACGGCGACAAGACCGTGTACCTGTGGCTGCTGAACACGTCGGGGATGACGGGCTTCATCGCGTGGCTCGGCATCGCGGTCAGCCATTACCGCTTCCGCAAGGGCTACGTGAAGCAGGGTTATGTGCTCGACCAGCTGCCGTACCAGTCGAAGTGGTTCCCGTTCGGCCCGCTGTTCGCGTTCGCGCTGTGCGCGGTCGTCGCGCTCGGCCAGGACTACCAGGCGTTCCTCTCCGACAAGATCGACTGGGCCGGCGTCGCCGCGACCTACGTCGGCATTCCGCTGTTCCTCATCGTGTGGCTCGGCTACCGGTTCCTGAAGAAGAGCCGCTTCGTGCGCTACGAAGACATGGAGATCGCGCCGTGGATCGCCGCGAACCGCGGCGCGCAGCGCCAGCCGGTGGCGAACCGCGAAACCGCGGGCTGACGCGGGCGCGGCAGGCGGCCGCGCGACGGACGATGAAACGGGAAGCCGCGCGCTTCCCGTTTTTTTTGCCCGGCTTTCGCCTGCACGGGGTCAAAGCCGGTTATATTGCCCGACCCTACCGGGCCACGGCCCGGCCGGCGCGACACGCGCGGCGCGGATCGGCATCCGGCGTGCGCGGCGCGCGGCGGCCGGCGAGATGCCCGGCGTTTTCATCGTTCCATCCGGGCCGCCTGGCCCGCGGAGCGCGCAACCCAGAGGAATCCATGAGCGCATCACCCGCCGAGCGGAAGGCCGGACCCGTTTCCATCGTGCGAATCGAAGCCGCGATCAACGCGTGGCGCGAAGTGTACCCGCCGGCGCCGGACGGCGAGGACGGCTACGCGCTGGACGCCGGCAGCAACTGCCTCGCCGAGCTGTACGGCACGATGATCTGCTATCGGTTGCCGGACGTGCCGCTCGACACGCTGAGCGACGCGCAGCGCGACGCGCTCTACGCGACCGAGGTGTGATGCGCGGTCGCGACGTCATCGCGATGCCACCGCGATGAAACGACGGGAAGCCCGCGGGCTTCCCGTTTTGCTTTGCGCGGTGCGGCGCGTGGCGGCGGGCGCCGCCTGCGGTATCGTGACGACATCGTCCGGCCGGGGTGTGCGCCGGATGGCTGTCCGGGAGACATCAACATGGAGTTGAGACATCTCCGCTACTTCGTCGCGGTGGCCGAAGAGCGGAATTTCACGCGGGCGGCGGAACGGCTGCACATCGCGCAGCCGCCGCTGAGCCGGCAGATCCAGCAGCTCGAGGAGGCGCTCGGCGTGCCGCTGTTCGAGCGCAACGCGCGGCCGCTGAAGCTGACCGACGCGGGGCGCTTCTTCTATTCGCACGCGGTGCAATTGCTCGCGCAGACGACCGAGCTCGAATCGATGACGAAGCGGGTCGGCAAGATCGAGCGCAGCATGTCGGTCGGCTTCGTCGGCTCGACGCTGTACGGGATGCTGCCGAAGATCATCCGGCGCTTTCGCAGCGAGTATCCGGCGGTCGAGCTGAGCCTGCACGAGATGTCGACGATGGACCAGATCAAGGCGCTGAAGGAAGGGCGCATCGACGTCGGGTTCGGCCGCATCCGCCACGAGGATCCGAGCGTGCGGCGCGTCGTGCTGCGCGAGGAGCGGATGATCGTCGCGCTGCCGGTCGGCCATGTGCTCGACAGCGCGAAACCCGTGCTGTCGCTGCACGATCTCGTGAACGACACGCTGATCATCTTCCCGAAGGCGCCGCGCCCGAGTTATGCGGACCAGGTGCTCGCGGCCTTCCACGATCGCGCCTTGCAGCCGCGCAAGATCTACGAGACGCGCGAGCTGCAGATCGCGCTCGGCCTCGTCGCGATGGGCGAGGGCGTGTCGGTCGTGCCGCACAGCGTGTACGGGCTGAAGCGCGACGACATCAGCTACAAGCCGCTCGACGATCCGAACCTCGTGTCGCCGATCATCATGAGCATGCGGATGCTCGACGAATCGGAGGACATCCGCGCGATGCAGGCGCTGATCTACCGGCTGTACGACGAAGCGCAGATGGAGTACCTGCCGCCGCAGCCCGAATGAGCGCGCGGGCGGTAGGGGCTTGCTTGACGCGGTGCGCGCCGGCAGGCCACCATGACCCGATTCGATGCGGCCGCCGGTGTGCGGCCGCTTTCACGCAGACGACCGACCCATGACCGATATCGTGACCGAGGAGACGACCGTCGGGACGCCGCAAGGGCGTCTCTTCGCGAAACGCTGGCGTGCGCGTGCGGCGCACGACGCGTCCGCGCCGATCGTGCTGCTGCACGATTCGCTCGGCTGCGTCGATCTGTGGCGCGATTTCCCCGCACAGCTCGCCCGCGCGACGCAACGCGACGTGATCGCCTACGACCGCCTCGGGTTCGGCCGCTCGGATCGCCATCCGGGGGCGCTCGGCACGACGTTCGTGCGCGACGAGGCCGACCATGCGTTCCCCGCGGTGCTCGCGCAACTGGGTGTCGATGCGTTCGTCGCGTTCGGGCATAGCGTCGGCGGCGGGATGGCGGTGGGCTGTGCGGCCGCGCATCCGGAGCGTTGCCGTGCGCTTGTGACGGTCGCCGCGCAGGCGTTCGTCGAGGATCGCACGCTCGCCGGCATTCGCGAGGCGGCGCGGCAGTTCGACGAACCGGGGCAGCTCGACCGGCTCGCGCGCTATCACGGCGACAAGGCCGAATGGGTGCTGCGCGCGTGGGTCGACACGTGGCTGTCGCCGGCGTTTCGCGACTGGCGTCTCGACGACGAACTGCCGCGCGTGCGATGCGCGACGCTCGCGATTCACGGCGAGGACGACGAATACGGCTCCGACGTGCATCCGAAGCGGATCGCCGCGCGCGTCGCGGGGCCGTCGTCGTTCCTGTTGCTCGCACGATGCGGGCACATGCCGCACCGCGAGCGGCCGGACGACGTGCTGGCCGCCGTCGCGACGCTGCTGCGCGACGCGGGCGCCTGAGCACGCCCGCCCCCGGCGGGCGGGTGCCCGCCGGACGTCAGAACGACAACTGGATCGCGAGATCGATCGCGAGCAGCGCGATCGAGCAGCCGATCCCGAGGATCACGTTCGGCAGCCGGTGCTCGAAGTCGCGATTGTCGCGGCGCATCGCGGCGCCGAGCAGGAAGATCGCCTCGACGGCGATCTGCAGCCCGACGAATAGCAGCATCAGCAGGTACTCGTAGCCCATTTGCTTGAACGCGGCGAAGTGCATCCCGTGATCGCGAATCCACTGGCCGACGCGCAGCAGTTCGTACGCGAACAGCAACGCAGGGAACAGGTAACTGATGAAGTAGGTCGGCGCGGTGGCGTGCCGTAGTTCGAGGTGGAAGTGCTGATGCGTGGTAGCCATCACAACCCTCCTTGCAACGCATGATTGCGGTCGCGACGGCGGCGCGAGTCCAGGCAGACTACGGGATTGCCCTATGCACAGTGCGCTGCCGTACGACATCAGCATACTGCCGCGCGGGAAATTTGGCATGCGGTGCGTGTGTTCGCCGCAAAAAGGTGTGTACATCGCACGACGCGGGTCGGCCGCGGCCCGTCAGCGTTTTGCTTCCGCTCCTTCGATGAACAGCTTCGCGACCGACTGAAACTCCCGTTTCAGCGACAACCCCGGTACGGTCAGCCAGCGCAGCATCGCCGCGAGATACAGGTGATGGAACCACGTCGCGAGCTGATCGGCCCGCAGCGTGCCGTTCAGTTCGCCGGCCTGCTGCGCGGCGACGATCAGTTGCTGCCACACCCGCGCGATGTCGCTGCCATTTTGTCCCGCGCTTTCCGGTTCGGCCGCACCGATGCTCAGGAGCCGGTGCCGCAGATACGCGAGCAGGTACGCGGGATGCCGCTCGCACCACGCGGCCGATGCGTCGAGCACGCAACCGATGCGCGACGCGAAGGTCTTGCGCCGTGCGACGTCGCGCTGAAGAGGCGCGAGATCGCGCGCGAGTTCGCCTTCGAGCCAGTGCGCGAGCACGGCTTCCTTCGTCGGAAAGTGGTTGTACAGCGTGCGCTTCGCGACATCGGCCTCGGCGGCGATCTGCTCCATCGTGACGGCCTCGTAGCCGTGCGCGTCGAACAGGCGCGCGGCGGTGGCGGCGAGATGCGCGAGCATCTGGATGCGCTTGCGTGCGCGGCGGCCCGGATCGTCGGTCTGAATCGGCATGGTGGGGGATTGGCTGAAAATGCACGAATTACATTAGTATACGACGTGCATTTTTGTGAATCCACCCCGTTTCCGCCGTGCAAGGAGTCGTGCATGAAGCTCGTCATCGCCACCTATGGCACCGAAGGCGATACGCGCCCGCTCGCGGCGCTTGGCCGCGCGCTGATGGACGCCGGCCACGATGTCCGGTTGCTCGCGGACGCCGCGACACTCGGGGCGGCCGCGGCGCTCGGCGTGCCGTCGGCGCCGTTGTCCGGCGAGATCCGCCGCGCGATCGCGCCGCAAGGCGCGCTGGCCGACGCGGTGCGCGGGCGCGGCGGCCTCCACGACACGTCGAAGGCGCTCGCGGCAATCGCGAATGCGAATACGGCCGCGTGGATGCGCGAAGTCGCGGATGCATCGGACGGCTGCGACGCGCTCCTCGGGGCTTGCGTCGTTCGTCGGGCTGTCGGTCGCCGAATATCGCCGCGTGCCTGCGATCGGCGCCGGCATGATCCCGATCACGCCGACCGCCGGATTCGCGTCGCCGTTCCTGCCGCCGGGGAAGGTGCCGGGCTGGCTGAATCGTGCGAGCCATCGGTTCGTGAATGCGCTGTTGTGGCAGGCGTTCCGGAACTCGACGAACGCGGCACGCGCCGGCGTGTGCGGGTTGCCGCCGCGCAAGCATGTGTGGACCGATCATCCGATGCTGTATGGCGTGTCGCCGGCGCTGCTGTCAGGCCCGGCCGACTGGCCGCCGAATGTGTGGGCATGCGGGCAATGGCGGGTCGACGGGCGTGCATGGGCGCCGCCGTGCGATCTGTCGGCGTTTCTCGAATCGGGCGTTCCGCCCGTGTACATCGGCTTCGGCAGCATGGCCGGCTTCGACCGGGCCGCCATGGCCGACGCGCTGACCCGTGCGCTCGCGGGCCGGCGCGCGCTGTTCTATCCGGGCTGGAGCGGCATCGAGGCGTCGATGCTGCCGGCACACGTTCGCGTGATCGGCGACACGCCGCACGACTGGCTGTTTCCGCGCGTATCGATGGCGATTCATCATGGCGGGTCGGGCACCACGCATTCGGCCGCACGGGCCGGCATTCCGTCGGTCGTCGTGCCGTTTGCGGGCGATCAGTTCTTCTGGGCGAACCGGTTGCAGCGGCTCGGCGTGGCCGATGCGCCCGTGGCGGGACGGCGCGTGGATGCCGCCGCACTGGCGCGGGCCATTGCGTTCGCCGAACGGAGCGAGACGCAGGCGCGCGCGACGGAGCTTGGCACGCGCATCGCGCAAGAGGACGGTCTGGCGCTGGCCATCAGCGCGATCGAACGATGGGCGCGTGCTGGTGCGCGGTGAACCCGCGCACCGGCATCAGAAATGCCCGGTGAACCGGTAACGGCTGCCCGGATGCCACAGATTGGCGACCGACGCGACCAATCCCTGCGACCACGTGCGCCGATGCAGCATCAGGCATGGTTCGCGGTCGTCCATCGTCAGGTGGCGGCGCGTTTCGGCGTCGGGCATCGCGGCCTCGATCCGGTACTCGACGCGCTGCAGCGGCGCGACGCGCGTCAGGTACTGGTTCGGCGTCGTCGTCGTGAAGTCCTGCAGCGCGTATTCCGGCGCGCAGGCCGGATTGACCCAGCGTTCCTCGAGCTGCACGGGCGTGTCGTTCTCGAAATGCAGCACGCGCGAATGAAAGATCGGGCGGCCGGTATCGAGCTGCAGTTCGTCGGCGAGCTTCGCGTCGGCGACGGCCGCGCCGACCTGCAGCACCTGCGCGCGATAACCGTGGCCGCGCGCGGCGACTTCGTCCGAGATGCTGCGGATCGCGACGAGCGTCGATTCGTATTTCGGCGACGCGACATACGTGCCGGAGCCGCGCGTGCGCGTGAGCACCTGCTCGGCCGTCAGCTCGCGCAGCGCGCGGTTGACGGTCATCCGCGCGACGTTGAATTCGCGCGCAAGCTCGTTCTCCGACGGCACCTGGTCGCCTTCCGCCCATTCGCCGGCGTGGATGCGCGCGAGGATGAAGTCCTTGATTTCCTGATAGATCGGTGTGGTCATGGGATCACGATTCCAGAGTCGGCAGCGGCCCGCCGCCGAATGCCGATCCGGCGCGCGCCCGGCGCCGAGTGTACCGGTTTCGCGGACGCGCCGGCCCGGATGCCCCGAATGATCCCTGTTCGGCCGGCGCGCGTCCATGCGGGATTGCACAGAGCGGCCGGCCCGCGACAGCCGGCGCGCGGTCAGAACCGATGCCGGATGCCGACCGTCGCGACGACCTGCGTATTCGTCGACGATGCCGCGAGCCCCGTCACGTTCGCGAACCCGAGCGTCGCGCCCGACGGCACGCCGAACTGGTGCTGGTACACGGTTTCCGCATACACGTCGGTGCGCTTGCTCAGCGCGTAATCGGCCATCAGCGTCACCTGCTGCCATTTCGGCCGGTGGCTGCCGGCCGCGTCGTCGTAGCGGCCGTCGGTGAACGTATAGGCGCCCGCGAGCGAGACGGCCGGCGTCAGCGCATAACGCGCGTTGACCTCGTAGTTGTCGAACCGCAGCGCATTCAGTGCACCGGGCAGCGACGACGCGGCCGTTTCGTCGAACATCGAATGCGTCCACAGCGCGCCAACCGTCAGCCGGTCGAACGCGTAGCTGCCGCCGGCGCCCATCACGCGCTGGCGCACGGCCGGGAGGTTCGCGCCGTCGTTGGTCGACAGCGCGCCGCTCGCCGTCAGCCCGCCGCGATCGAGCTGCAGGTAAGCGGCGCCGAGGCTGACCGGCCCGTTCGCATACGACACGCCCGCGCTGTACGCGCGGTTGTTCGCGAAGCCGCCCGCCGCGTTGCTGAACCCGTACAGGCCGCCGAACTGCCAGCCCGCGAGCGTCGGGCTCGTGTATTTCACCGCGTTGTCGATGTAGAACGAATCGTCGATGTTGTCGTTGTCGAACGGGTGCGACGCGAGGTTGTTGCCGTCGCCGTTGTTGGCCATCGCGAGCGGGCCGAGATAGTCGACCACGGCGTCGTACTGGCGGCCGAGCGTCAGCGCGCCGTATCGGTCGCTCTGCAGGCCGACGTACGCGCGGCGCCCGAACATCGTGTTCTTGTAGGACTGCGTGCCGTTGTTCAGGTTGAAGCCGTTCTCGAGGCGGAACAGCGCATGCAGGCCGCCGCCGAGATCCTCGTTGCCGCTCAGGCCGAAGACCGTGTTCGACAGCAGGCCGCTGCCTTGCTGCCACGCGCTTTTGCCCGACTGGTTGTTCGTATAGGCGATACCGGCATCCAGCATCCCGTAGAGCGTGACGCTGCCTTGCGCATGCGCGGCGGCGCCGAAGAACGCGAGGGAGAGGGTGCCGACGACTGCTTTTTTCATTGAGTGTGCTTCCTGGAAAGGCCCGTCGAGACGGGAACGACGATTCGCCGCGCGGGTCCGTGCGGATCCGCGCGTTCGAATCGATGAAAGGGGGAGCGCGTGACGCGAGTCACGCGCGGCGGCGAACGCCGGTTAGTGCTGCAACAGGCGGATCGTGCCGAACTCGGCGGCCGGCAGTTCGCGCAGGATCGACAGGATGGCCGGCGACGCCTGCGATCGCGCGACTTCGAACTCGATGCACGCGCGCCCGGTGCGGCGGTCGATCACGGCCGTATAGAAATTGAGCGCGGCGCCGACGGCCCGATGCAGCCGGCGCCGCACGGCCGCGAGGTTGTCCGATTCGACGCGGATCGACAGCAGCACGAGGTCGTCGTCGGGACACGTGCGCCGCGAACGCACGGGCAGCAGATCGTGTGAAGCGGCGGATTCGGTTCTGGTCGGTTTCATGCATGCATCCCCGGGTCGCCTCGTGCCGTGCAGCGTGGCGATCTCGTCTTTGACATGACGCCCATTCTAGGAATCGCGGTGACGATACGGTGTATAGACTCGCGCCGGGCCTGAAAAGAACGCATAAAAACGGCATTGGCCGGCCCCGGATCGATCCCCGCGATGCGTCGACGCGCCGCGCCCTCGGCCGTGGCACCCGTTGACGGAGCTGCTGTCCGGTTACCGGCTGGTCGGGTTGGGAAGCGGACGGCATGCGGCACGAGGTCTAGACAGGTTTAGCGCGGCTCCAGGCTGGGGCAGTCTGCCGCGAGAAAGCCTTCATTCAACATCGTGTAATCGTTAATTAATTGAAAGTTAAGGAAAATTCCGGACCACGACCATAATCGGCCGACAATTAGAGATAAACACGGATTGCTGGCACCCTCCCGAAAAAGGCAAAGTTGTATGTACAACTTGGAGCGTCGCCGAAAGGGGCGATATCCGGGTTGGAAGGGTTCGCGGCGGGCAGTCCGGCCGGAACCCGGCCCAGTTCGCCTTTGACAGGAACACGATGAAGAAACTCGCGCTCAGTATTGCCCTTGCCTGCATCGCGGTCGGTGCTCACGCCAAGGATTGGTCGACGATCCGGTTCGGCGTCGACGCCAGCTACCCGCCGTTCGAATCGAAGGATGCAAGCGGCAAGGTCGTCGGCTTCGACGTCGATCTCGGCAACGAGATCTGCGCCCGCCTGAAGGCGAAATGCGTATGGATCGAGAACGACTTCGACGGGATGATCCCGGCGCTGAAGGCGAAGAAGTTCGACGGCGTGCTGTCGTCGATGTCGATGACGCCGGCGCGCGCCGAGCAGATCGCGTTCTCCGACAAGCTGTTCAACACGCCGACGCGCCTCGTCGCGAGGAAGGGCGCGAATCTGCAGCCGACGGCCGAATCGCTGAAGGGCAAGTCGGTCGGCGTCGAGCAGGGCACGATCCAGGAAACCTATGCGAAGGCCTACTGGGCACCGAAGGGCGTGCAGGTCGTGCCGTACCAGAACCAGGACGGCGTGTACCAGGACCTGATGTCGGGCCGTCTCGACGCGGCGCTGCAGGACGCGGTGCAGGCCGACATCGGCTTCCTGAAGACGCCGCGCGGCGCGAACTTCGCATTCGCCGGCAAGGACATCGACGATCCGAAGACGCTCGGCAACGGCGCCGGCATCGGCCTGCGCAAGGACGACGCCGACCTGAAGGCGAAGATCGACCATGCGATCGCCGACATCATCAAGGACGGCACGTACAGGAAGCTCGAGAAGAAGTACTTCGCGTTCGACGTCTACGGCGGCTGAACGTCCATGCGGCGCGCATCGGTTGTGGCGCGCCGCGTTAGTGACCGGGTGCAACCCGCTTCACGCGATGCGTCCGACTTGATGAGCAGCGTGCATCAGGTTGTGCGCAGATATCGTTTGATGCACGGCTAATGGCTATTGACAATCCAGCCACCTCGCTCTGGACCCCACATATGATCTTCCAAGGATTTGGCCCGCTGCTGTGGGCCGGCACGGTCGAGACCGTGAAGCTCGCGGTGCTGTCGCTCGCCGCGTCGCTCGTGCTGGGCCTCATCGGCGCGAGCGCGAAACTGTCGACGAACCGCATGCTCAAGTCGATCGGCACCTTCTACACGACGCTGATCCGCGCGGTGCCGGACCTCGTGCTGATGCTGCTGCTGTTCTACGGGATCCAGATCCTGCTGAACAACTTCACCGACATGCTTGGCTGGGACCAGATCGACATCGACCCGTTCGTGGCGGGCGTCATCACGCTCGGCTTCATCTACGGCGCGTACTTCACCGAGACGTTTCGCGGCGCGTTCCTCGCGGTGCCGCGCGGCCAGCTCGAAGCCGGCTTCGCGTACGGGATGAGCGGCTGGCGCGTGTTCCATCGCATCCTGTTTCCGCAAATGATGCGCTTCGCGCTGCCCGGCATCGGCAACAACTGGCAGGTGCTCGTCAAGGCGACCGCGCTCGTGTCGATCATCGGCCTGGCCGACGTCGTGAAGGCGTCGCAGGACGCGGGCAAGAGCACGCTCGATTTCTTCTTCTTCACGCTGGCTGCGGGCGCGATCTACCTCGCGATCACGACGGTGTCGAACGTCGTGCTGCATCACCTCGAGAAGCGTTATTCCGTCGGTGTCCGGAGGCTCGCACTGTGATCGAACTCGTCAGCCAGTACTGGCAAAGCTATCTCTATTCCGACGGCTACCGCTTCAGCGGCCTCGCGATCACGCTGTGGCTGCTGGTCGTGTCGATCGCGCTCGGTTTCGCGCTCGCCGTGCCGCTCGCGATCGCGCGTGCGTCGTCGAATCGCTGGATCTCGGGCCCCGTCTGGCTCTACACGTACGTGTTCCGCGGCACGCCGCTCTACGTGCAGTTGCTGATGTGCTACACGGGCATCTACAGCCTGCAGGTCGTGCACGACCACGTGCTGCTCGACACGTTCTTCCGCAACGCGATGAACTGCACGCTGCTCGCGTTCGTGCTGAACGAATGCGCGTATGCGACGGAGATCTTCGCGGGCGCGATCAAGGCGACCTCGGCCGGCGAGATCGAGGCCGGGATGGCCTACGGGATGTCGCGCTTCAAGCTGTATACGCGCATCATCCTGCCGTCCGCGCTGCGCCGCTCGCTGCCGAGCTACAGCAACGAAGTGATCCTGATGCTGCACGCAACGACACTCGCGTTCACCGCCACCGTGCCCGACATCCTGAAGGTCACGCGCGACGTCAATTCGGCGACTTACATGTCGTTCCAGGCCTACGGCATCGCTGCCGTGCTGTACGCCGCCGTCGTGTTCACGCTCATCTGGGCGTTCCGCAAGCTCGAGACGCGCTGGCTCGCGTACCTCGCGCCGCGCAGCCATTAACGCATCCGCACGATTCGCAACGAAGGACCCAGCATGTACAAGCTTACCGTTGACAACCTGCACAAGAAATTCGGCGACAACGAGGTGTTGAAGGGCGTGTCGATGAAGGCGAAGGCCGGCGACGTGATCAGCATCATCGGTTCGAGCGGCTCCGGCAAGAGCACGTTCCTGCGCTGCATCAACTTCCTCGAGCAGCCGTGCTCGGGGCAGATCACGATCGGCAGCGAGCCGATCCAGACCACCCGCGACCGCAACGGCGCGCTGCGCGTGGCCGACCAGAAGCAGCTGCAACGGATGCGCACGAAGCTGTCGATGGTGTTCCAGCACTTCAACCTGTGGGCGCACATGACGGTGCTCGAGAACGTGATCGAGGCGCCGATGGCCGTGCTCGGGATCGGCAAGGACGAAGCGATCGCACGCGCGCGCACGTATCTGGAGAAGGTCGGGCTCGCGCCGCGCGTCGAGGGCATGTATCCGTCGCACCTGTCGGGCGGCCAGCAGCAGCGCGTCGCGATCGCGCGTGCGCTCGCGATGGAGCCGGAGGTGATGCTGTTCGACGAACCGACGTCGGCGCTCGATCCCGAACTGGTGGGCGAAGTGCTGAAGGTGATGCAGAAGCTCGCCGAGGAAGGCCGCACGATGGTCGTCGTCACGCACGAGATGGGCTTCGCGCGCAACGTGTCGAATCACGTGATCTTCCTGCATCAGGGGAAGATCGAGGAGGAAGGCGATCCGCAGGAGATTCTCGTGAATCCGAAGAGCGAGCGGCTCGGGCAGTTTCTGTCGGGGCGCTTGAAGTAGGAGACGGCTTCATAAAGGCCCCGTGGGATCGGTCTCGCGCGGCGTTCAGGCGAGCAGGCGGCGCTCGAACGGGTAGTCGGACAGCAGTTCGAGCTGGCCGTCGTCGCGGACGTAGACCTGTTCCTCGAGCTTCACGCCTTCGCCTCCGTCCTCGTGGCCGATGTAGCTCTCGATGCACAGCGTCATGCCGGGTTCGATCACGCCGTCGTAGCCCTTTGCATCGTTGTCCTCGCGATGACAGATATACGGGTATTCGCCTGTCATCCCGACGCCGTGGGCCAGCGCGAAATAGCGGCGTGCGCGATACGGCTGCGGGATCTGCCACGCCTTCGCGATGAATTCCTGGAACGTGGTGCCGGCCCTTACGTTCTCCATGTTCGTGTGGATCTGCTCATAGGCGAGGCGGTACAGCGTCTTTTGCGCGGCGGACGCGGGACCGTCGCCGCAAAGAAAAGTGCGCGAGAAATCCGCGTAGTAGCCGAAGCGGCCCACCACGTCGGTATCGAGCCCGACCAGTTCTCCCGCCTGGATCTTGCGTGGGCTGCTTTCCTGGAACCATGGATTCGTGCGCGGGCCCGAGCTTATCAAGCGGGTCTCGACATAGTCACCGTCGGTCTCGATCACATGCTGATGCAGGTACGACCACAGCTCGTTCTCGCTGATGCCGGGCACGAGGGCGGCCTCGAGCTTGCGCACACCCGCTTCCGCCGCGCGCAGTGACGCGCGGATCATCTTGATCTCGTTCGGCACCTTGATTGCACGGGCGCGTTCGAGCGGCTCCTGGGCGTCCGAAATCTCGTAGCCGCGCGCTTGCAACGCAAATGCGGCCGCCGATGTCGCACTTTCGATCGCGATCCGCTTGCCGCCACCGCACGAGCGAACCAGATCGTCAATCTCGTCAGCCCAGCGCTCCGTGATCTGACGCAGCATGTCGTCACAAAAGTAGTACGAAATCGCGGTCGCGGGCCGGACTTCATCCACGGTATCGAGTCCGTCGGCCAGGAATTCGCATCCCGCGTATTCGAACAGCACGACTTTTCCCTCGGCCGGCACGAACAGATAGCGTGCGGGATTGCGCATCGAATACACCTGCATGTTGCGAGAGCCGGTGGCGTATCGCATGTGGGTAGGGTCGAACAGGATAGCGGCGGTCAGGTCGCGTTTCTTCAGTTCGCGGCGAACCGCGGCAAGCCGGTCGCGCTGGATCTGGGCGATTTCGTCGGCGGTAGGCTCGCAATCTTCCGGGCGGTGAGTCGGTCGAAGCATCGTCATGATGGCAGGGGTAACGTTATAAGTGTCAGTACAACGAAGTAATGGGATGGATCTACCCATCGGGAAATCGCATCGTCAGTCGACCAGGTTGTCCGCGCGGACCAGTGTCTGTTCGGCTTCCAGATGCATTTCGGATACGCGGCCGTACAGCTGGCGGGTTCGCTCGAGGCGGCCGACCACCCCGGGCTTCTTCGAATAGGCGAAGATCGTAGTGTGACGATCGATGTCGCCGCGCACCTGGGTCACGCGGTGCAGCGAGAAACGGCCCTTGAACAGTTGCAGATCGCCCGGCTGCAGCGTAATCACGCTGATCGGCGTGCGCGTCTCTCCGCGCACCACCGCGCCGACCGCATCGTAGTTTTCACCCTCGGGCGACCGGATGTTCGGGCAGTACTCGAAATCGCCGCCTGCCGTGGGCTGCTGCGTCATCATCGACACGATGAATTCGTTGGTGTCGTAGTGCCACGGCTGTTCGGTGCCCGGCGGCATGACGTTCTGAACCAGTCCGGCGTACGGGTCCGCGTATTCCCAGATCTGCGTTTCGCCGAGACATGCAGCGACGAATTGCTTCATCGCACGCGCCACGTAAATCCGGTGAACGATTGCATCGGCCGGGATCACGTCGCGCGTGACGAAGCCGCTCGTGCGATCCATAAAGATGCGGCGCGGATCCGTGGCGGGCAACGACGGATCGTCGGCGGTGAAATACGCATTGACCTTGCGGCTCGAGAAATAGGTTTTTTTCGCGAAGCCGAGCCCTTCGACGCGCGCCTGTTCCAGTGCGGTGGGGCGCAGGAAGCCGCGCAACACCGCGCTGCCGCTGGCGGTCAGCTGGGCCCGGCACGTTGCGAGCAGGTCGCGCATTCCGGCGTGCCCGGGGTCATGCAACGGATAGTGGTCGGTATCGACGATATCGCTCAGATCAGTACATTCTGCGTCGGCGAGAGGCGGGCTTGCTTGCACGGTTGGCTCCAGTTTCGAGGGGTGAGGCGTTTGTGGCCTGAATTGTTTTCGACAACAATCGGCCTATCGATGCGTCAATGATTCGATCGACAAATTCCCTTGGATAACGAGTAATTTCGATGACTGACATCAGCGAACCCGATTGGTCTCAACTCAGCTCGCTCGACGGAGAACTGGTGCGCGCGTTCATCACGGTGGTCGACAGCGGCGGCGTGACCGCCGCAGCCAGGCAGATGCACCGGACGCAATCGACGATCAGCCTTCGCATCCGTACGCTCGAAGAGCGGCTGGAAACGCACCTGTTTCTGCGCGACAGTCGCCGTCTGGCATTGTCGCGAGACGGGGAAAACTTCCTGATCCATGCGCGCCGCATCATTCAGGTGCAGAACGAAGCGATAGCGGCACTCAAACGCACGAGCGCTCATGGCGTGATTCGCTTCGGCTTGCCTGAGGATTACGCGGAGCTCTGGTTGCCCGATCTGCTCGAAAAGTTCTATCGCCTGCGGCCGGATGCGCGCCCGCATATCGATTGCAGAATGTCGCTGGAGCTGATCGAGCGCCTGCAGGCGGGCGAACTCGATCTGGCACTGGTCGTCAGGCACGGCGCGCAAAGCGGTGGGCGTCATCTCGGCCGCGAGGACGTGGTGTGGGCCGCGCATCGCGATTTCGTGTTACCGGACGGCGCGTCCGTGCCGCTCGCGCTGTTTCCGGAAACATGCTGCTACCGTCAGCGTGGACTCGCGGCACTGGCGGCACTCGGGCGGCAGTATCACGTGATCTACACGAGCCAGAGCCCGACCGGCATCAAGGTCGCCGTCAATCACGGTGCGGCGGTGACGATCATCGACCGCTGCACGCTGCCCGCGAACTGGCGCGTGCTGGACATGGAAGACGGCTTGCCGGCGCTGCCGCCCGCAGATCTCGAGCTGCTGCGCTCACCCGGCAGTCGCAATCCTGCAGCCGACGATCTGGCGCTGCTGATCGAGACGATGGTCGAGGAGCGTCGCCGCGCGGCGAGCGCGCCGTCGCCGGCCTGAATGATCGTGCATCGCATCCCGTAGCCTCGCGGGAGCCGGGCCCAACGCAACGACGCGATCGTTCGGCCTCTCCGATGGTCCCTATCGGAATTCCTCGCTGTCAAAACGAAATTGGCGCAATAAATATATCTGTGAGCGAACGGATGACCGTTGCCACGGATGCCGGTGTCCGCGCGATCGCTCCCGCCCGGTTCCATCGGCCGCGTTATGCCTTGCCTCAGTGCCTTCCCCATTCAATAGGAGCCCTTCTCATGATCCTGTCGTTGCTTGCCCGCCTGTTTATTGTCACCATGCGTCGCCCGGTACTCGGGCGGTTCATGCTTTTCTTCGTGCTATCGGTTTCGGCGTCGGCGCACGCCGCCGGCAACGGAACGGTGGTGATCGGAGTGAACAACTGGGCCGAGAATATCGCGGTCGCGAATCTGTGGAAGGCGCTGCTTGCGGAAAAAGGCTACGACGTCACGCTGCAGTCGGGCGACAAGGCGATCATCTATAACGGCGTCGCGCAGGGCAAGCTCGATCTGACGTTCGAAGTCTGGCTGCCATCCGCGGACGGCCCGCCGTACGATGCGATCAAGTCGCGCGTCGAGAAGATCGGCCCGTGGTTTCCCCGCGCTCAGCTGGGCCTCGCGGTGCCCGATTACGTCGCGATCGACAGCATCGACCAGTTGAACGCACATGCCGCCCAGTTCAGCCACGACGGCAAGCCGACGATTTTCGGCATCGAACCCGGCAGCGGCCTGATGAAACTGACGGGCGAGGCGCGCACCGCTTATGCGCTCGACGCGACTGTGTTGCCGTCATCGGAGGCTGCGATGTTGCTCGCGCTGGATCGCGCGGCAAAGCGTCGCCAGCCGATCGTCGTCACGCTGTGGAATCCGCATTGGGTGTGGGCGAAGTATCCGATGCACTACCTGAAAGACCCGAAGCAGGTGTTCGGTCAACCCGATGCGATCTATGCAATCGCGAAGGCCGGCTTCAGTCAGACACGTCCGGATGTCGCGCGCTGGCTCGGTGCATGGAAGATGGACGACCAGACGCTCGGCTCGCTGATGAACGATATCCGTGCCGCCGGTGAATCCGATCCGCAGAAGGGTGTCGCGCGATGGATCGCGTCGAATCGCGCCCGGGTGGGTGAATGGCTACGCTAAGAGCAGGTTTCTCGAAGACTGCTTTGCATGCCGGGTATTCCTGCGGATCAGGCGGCAACCCAGTTTGAGAAACGCGCCATGAATGTCGGCGCGGCGATGATCGCGCAAACGCTGCTGACGGGCAGGGCTGCGCACGCGGGCGTCGCGCCGCTGCAAACTGGAACGCTAAATGCTTGTCACGCGTGATCCTTTCGATGAAGGAGCACAGCGATGAGCGAGCAGACCACCACCGCTTTTTCCCACGTGAAGCCGCAGGACACCGCCTATCAAGGCGAGGGCCTGCGCGACTTCTTCCTGTACCGCGATCTCGGCATCGCGGCCGCGACGAACGGCAAGGTCGTCGCGCAACTCGTCAGGGCAAACCATGCACCGGAGGCGGGCACCGGCTGGCACCGTCACGAGGCCGAGTTCCATATCGTGATCATGCTGAAGGGCTGGGCTCGCTTCATGTATGGCGAACAGGAAACGCTGGTAGCCGCCGGCGACTGCGTGCACCAGGCGCCGGGGATCGTCCACTACCTGTTCGACTATTCGCCGGACATGGAGTACCTGGAGATCGTCGGGCCCGCCGATTTCAAGTCGATCGACGTCGACGGGCCGTGCGCGGTACCCGCGCCGACGCCGTGGGGCGAGGCGGGCGCATAGCTTGCCGGGTTTCCGGCGCGCGCCGGGCGCATGCTCGAGACCAACCGCCTTCGGGCGGTTTTTTATTGAGCTGTGGACTGCTGCGACCCGCCTCCCGCTTCGGAACGTTGCTTCGAATTCCAAACCGTTGCGGCGCTGAAGATCCGGAAAGAAAAGAAAGACATTCGTCAGCTTCGAGCGCCGATTCGCGACGCGATGTCAAAGATCGTCAATTGCGCGGCCGCGCGGTGCACGGCCGGTCGACGACCGGCGTTAAGGAGTGACCAGCCGGATCACCGGCTGATTTATCCGGGAGAGTTTCACCATGAACCGCATCGCGAAGATCCTGACGGCAACCGCACTGGCTTGCGCCGTGCTCGTGCCGGCACTGGCCGAAGCGCATTCGCACCGCGTGTGCCATTTCGATCATCACCACCATCGCGTGTGCCGCTGGGTGCGGTAACCGCGGCTTTGCCCGGGGATGCCCGGGACGTTTTCATCATTCAGGCAAATCAGGAGAGGACCATGAAAAAAACGATGTTGATCGCCGCGCTGGTCGCCGGCATGGGTGTGTCGATCGGTGCGTTCGCGCAGGTTCCGGCCAGCGCGCCGGCCGGCACGACCGGGCTGTGCAAGGACGGCTCGTTCTACTCGGGCGCATCGAAGAAGGGCGCCTGTGCGGGCCACAAGGGTGTGAAGACGTGGTACGGCGCATCGGCCGCCGCCGCGGCGAGCGCACCGGCCGCGGCGCCGGCCACGGCGGCGTCCGCCGCGCCGGCATCGGGCACGGCACCCGCGAAGAGCGCCGCCGCGACGACGGCAGCCGCGCCGGGCGGCGGTGCGGGCAAGGTGTGGGCGAACGACAGCACGAAGGTCTACCACTGCTCGACCGACAAGTACTACGGCAAGACGAAGCACGGCAGCTACATGTCGGAAGCCGACGCGAAGGCGAAGGGCTACCACGCGTCGCACGGCAAGGCCTGCTCGTAACGCGCGGTGCCGGCGCGCGAGTGCCTTTGCTCGCGCGTCATCCGAACGCCGCAGCAAACGTCGCCCCGCCTCTTCGGCGGGGCGATTCGTTTGCGGCGACGCGCACGCTCAGTGCGCGTGATGCGATCGTGTTTCCGTCGTTGCGTCGCTCCCGGTTGCGCGCGCATCGAGCAGGGCGCGCAGCGTGACGTAGTGGGTGCCGCTTGGGTCGCCTTCCGCATTCGCGGTGCGATCGTACGGCTCGTTGTCATGGATCGTCGCCCGCACGATCGGATAGATCTGCGTTTCCCACCGGCTGCCGTTGAACACGCCGTAGTGCCCCACACCCGTCTGAACGTGGTGCGTCTTCAGATACGACGGTAACCCCGAACACAGTTCCTGCGCGGCCACCGTCTGGCCCACCGCGCAGATATCGTCCTTCTCGCCTTCGACCGTCAACAGCGCGGTGCGATGAATCGCCGCCGGTTCGACGAGCCGGTCGCCGACCGTCAGCTCCCCGCGCGCGAGCGCGTATTGCTGGAACACCTTCTCGACCGTTTCCAGATAGAACTCCGCGGTGAGGTCGGCCGTCGCGAAATATTCGTCGTAGAAATGCCGCAGCGTGTCGGCTTTCGCCGGGTCGCCTTTCGCGCGCTGGTAGTACAGATCGGCGAACGACGCCGCGTGCCGGTCCGGGTTCATCGACATGAACGCGCCGACCTGCACGAAGCCCGGATACACGCACCGCTGCGCGCCGACGAAGCCCGCCGGCACGACGCTGATCAGGTTGCGCGCGAACCATTCGATCGGCTGGCTCGTCGCGAGCGCGTTGACCTTCGTCGGATTCACGCGGCAGTCGATCGGGCCGGCCATCAGCGTCAGGCTCGCGGGCTGCGCCGGATCGCCGCCGGCCGCCATCAGCGAAACCGCCGCGAGCGCGGCGACCGTCGGCTGGCAGATCGCGAGCACGTGCGCGTCCGGGCCGATCTGGCGGATGAAGTCGATTACGTGAGCCACGTATTCGTCGAAGCCGAAGCGCCCGGCCGTCAGCGGGATGTCGCGCGGGTTGTGCCAGTCGGTGATGTACACGTCGTGATCGGCCAGCATCGTCTGCACGGTGCCGCGCAACAGCGTCGCGAAGTGTCCGGACATCGGCGCGACGATCAGCACGCGCGGCTGGCGTGCGACGGGCCGCGCCTTGCGGAAGTGCAGCAGCGTCGCGAAGGGCGTGACGGCCGCCGCTTCCTCGACGATCGGCACCGTGTCGCCGTCGACGGCGATCGATTCGATTCCGAACGGCGGACGCCGGTGCGAGAATGCGCAGCATTCGAGCAGTTCGCACAGCGCGTCGAGCATGCGGCCGGTCGGCGTCGACGTCGAGGGCGGCCACAGCGACATCGTCGCACGGGTGGCGGCCGCCCATGCGCGCGCCGGGCGCACGCATTCGGCAGACCATTGGTAAAACGGATAGGCAAGCAGGTTCATGGCCGTCGCTCGTTGCGCCGCGTTGCAAGGAACGAGGCAAGCCGTGTGCCAGCATGCGGCTGGCACGCGCGTTGCACGCGGTTCGGAAACGCGGCGGCGCGGGCGGCGCAAGACGACGGGCAGGTGCGGTCGATGCGTGGCCGCACCGCTCCGGCGTGCGATGCGTGTCGCGACACCGTGCGGCGCTGCGCCAGTTCGGCGAATGGGTCGCACAGGCGTGGTGCGGATCACGGCGTGATGCATCCGTTTCGGTGCAGGGGCACGAACGGCAACCAGCAGGGAGCAACATGGAATCCACCGGACTGACGACGCTGACCATCAGCAGCCGCAATTACTCGTCGTGGTCGATGCGCGGCTGGCTGCTCGCGAAGCTGAGCGGCCTCGCGTTCGAGACGGTCAGTGTGCCGATCGATGCGGCGTCGCGCGCGGAACTGCTGTTGCTGTCGCCGTCGATCCTCGTGCCGTGCCTGACGCACGACAGCAGCAAGGTATGGGATACGCTCGCGATCGCCGAGTACCTGAACGAGATCCGGCCGCAGGCGCGGCTGCTGCCCGACGACCGGCATGCGCGCGCGCATTGCCGCTCGATCTGCGGTGAGATGCATTCCGGCTTCAGCGCGTTGCGCTCCGCGCTGCCGATGAACCTGCGCGCGCATTTTCCCGGCTTCCGGATCTGGTCACGCGCGCAGCACGATATCGAGCGGATCGTCACGATCTGGCGCGAGTGCCTCGCCGCGTACGGGGGCCCCTGGCTGTTCGGCGCGCAGATCGGGATCGCCGATGCGATGTACGCGCCGGTCGTCACGCGCTTCCTGACCTACGACGTCAAGCTCGAGCCGGACATCGCCGAATACTGCATGCGCGTGCTCGCGCAGCCGTTCGTCGCGGAATGGATCGATGCGGCGAAGGCCGAGCATGAAGACATCGACGAACTCGACATGGAGTTCTGACGCACACGGCCGCCGTACGCTTTCAATTTCACTACACGCGCAAGCGGCGAAACGAACATTCGACGCGCTTGCGCCACTCGCAAACGTTTTACCTTGATTTCGGTCGGAAACGAGGACGAATTCCCTAAAGGATGTTGAGCCCAATGACGTAAACGAGTCACGGGGACGACTCGCGATCGCGCGCTTTCGACGGGCGACGCGCAGTCCGCAACAACCAGCGCAGCAGGGGAATCGACTTGAATCGTCAGCAATCGTGGACGCGTACGGCGGCGCCCGGAGAAATCATTTATTCCGAGGGCTTCGCCGGCGAGCCCGTCATCTTCCTCATTACCGACGGCAAGGTCGAGCTGTCCACGCGCTGCGACGACAAGCGCGTGATCGTCGCGACGCTCGGCCGCGGCGAGTTCTTCGGCGAATCGGCGCTGCTCGCGGCCGAGCCGCGCGCGCATACCGCGAAGGCGCTGTCGTTCTGTCAGCTCACGGTCGTGCCGGCCGGCATGCTTGACGATGAAATCGAGCGCGTGTCCGCGCTGCTGCGCCATATCGTGCGAACCATGATCCGCCGCGTGAAGCGCAAGGACGACCAGCTTGCGACTTACACGCATGCCGACTTCATGCCGGGCGTGCTGTCGTATGCGCACGTGCTGTCGCTGATGGCGGGCGCCGACACGCGCGACGCGGGCGATACATGGGCGCGCCGGCCGATGCAGGCGCATGCCGCCGAAGCTTCCGTGCCGCTCGCCGAGGTGATCCGCAAATGCCGCGCGATTGCCGGCCACTCGCGCCCGCACGTGCTCGCGATGCTGCGCCGCATGGAGAAACTCAATCTCGTCACGATCGAAGCCGCGCAATCCGACGGTGCCGGCGGTGCCGTCGACTACGCGGCTTCGTCGGACGCGCGTCAGGTCGTCACGTTCGACGCCGCGCGCATCATCGATCGCGCGCAGCAGGTCGCCGATCACGATCTCGACCTGTCGATCAACAGCGAACTCGAACTCATCGAACTGGCCGATCTCGAATCGCTGATCGGCGTCGACAAGACGCTGCTGCTCAACAAGCTGTCGAACGGCGAGATCGCCGACGAAGTGTTCGCGTTCCGCAAATCGAAGGTGCTCAGTTACGTCGAGCAGAAGGGCGTTGCGTACTTCTCGCGGCGCAACGCGCGGCGCGGCGGCGACGTGCGCGCGCTGGAGGATCTCGTGTGGGTCGACCAGCGCACGTTGTTCGACGTGATCAGCGCGTTCGACACGTACGATCTCGCGAAGCTGATCGCGAACCTCGACGATCGCGCGGTGGCCGACAAGCTGTTTTCCGTGATGACCGAGGCGCGGCGCAACGAGGTGTCATGGGTGATGCGTCGCGAGATCAAGCTCGACCCGATCGAGGTCGAGGAAATCGAGCAGCGCGTGCTGGATGCCGTGCGTGCGGCGAAGGCGCCTGCGGCGGGCGTGGCGCCGGTGGCGTCGACGTCGTCGTCGGATGCATGAGACGGGGAGGCGTATGGATCTGTTGACCCTGGCCGGTGTGGTGCTCGGCGGCGCGGCGATCGTGTTCGGTTTCGCGCTGGAAGGCGGTCATTTCTCGATGCTGTTTCAGTTCGAGGCGCTCGTGATCGTGCTCGGCGGCACGCTCGGCGCGGTGATGATCCAGAACACGTGGGCACGCTTCTTCGATGCGGTGAAGCAGCTGCGGCTCGCGTTCGTGCGCGCGCGCGAGGTCGATCGCAAGAACCTGTCCGACCTGCTCGAATGGGGCGACCGCGCGAAGCTCGACGGGCTGCTCGCGTTCGAATCGATGGACGTAAGCGGCATTCATCCGTTCGCGCGCCGCGGGCTGGAACTGCTGGCGAACGGCGTGTCGACCGCCGTGCTCGAGGATGCGTTGCAGCGCGAACTCGATGCGTACGAGCGCAGCCGCCTCGCCGCCGTGCGCGTGTGGCAGCAGGCCGGCGGCTATGCGCCGACGTTCGGCATTCTCGGCTCGGTGCTCGGGCTCGTGCAGGTGACGAGCCATATTCTCGAACCCGCGCAGCTTGGGCCGGGCATCGCGGTGGCGTTCGTCGCGACGCTCTACGGGCTCGCGTTTGCAAACCTCGTGTTTCTGCCGCTGTACGGCAAGCTGCGCGCGCAGATCGACAGCGAGATGCGGTTCCGCAAGCTGTATCTCGACGGCTTGCTCGCGATTTCGCGCAGGGAGTCGCCGCACACTATCGAAACGCGCCTGACCGGCGATGTGCGCGGGCGGGCGGCGGAATCGCTTGCTTGATGGATGTGTGCGCGTTCAGGTGCCAGCGCTATATGACGAACCGGGATTCTCGACCGCATGACAGCTCGAACTGACGGCGCATCCGCGGCCGATCGCGACGATGACGAACTCGAAGGCGCGCAATCCGGGCGCTGGCTGATTTCGTACGCGGATCTCATCACGACGCTGATGGTGCTGTTTCTCGCGCTGTACGTGCTGCAGCTCGCGAAATACAACGCGCTCGATGCGCGGTATCAGACGCTTGCGCGGCAGGCTGGCGGTGCTGCGACTGCTTCCGTCGATGCCGCCAAGTCCGAGCCAGCGCCGCCGTGGCTCGCGCTGCTCGATTCGTTGAAGTCGAATGGCCGGATCTCGCTGGTGAAGGCGCCGCACGGCGTCGAGATCGGCATCGATGCGAAGATCCTGTTCAATGTCGGCGATGCGCGCCTGCTGCCCGATTCGTCGCCGGTGCTGAACCAGATCGCGCAGGCACTGAGCGCGCACGCAACCGGCGACATCCTCGTCGAAGGCCACACGGACAATGTGCCGATTGCCAACGCGAAATACGAATCGAACTGGGAGCTATCGTCGGCGCGTGCGGGGAGTGTGGTGCGCTACCTGACGGAGCGCGGTGTGGCGCCGCATCGGCTGGCGGCGATCGGGCGGGCCGATACGCAGCCGCTCGTTGTGGGGGACGACGCCGCATCAAGGGCAAGGAATCGGCGCGTCACGATTTTCGTTGCGTACTGATCCGATCCTTGCGTATGGGTCGACGCTTATGTCCGCCCGTCATCAACATAACGAATCTCGCATGGTCGATATCTGAAATCAGCGATGCGATTCCGCGCGTGCATGCCGATAACCCAAACTGGCTCAGACCGAGCGGTTACCGAGGGTTCCCCATGCACTTCTGGCGCAAGCTTTCCATTCAGAACAAGCTGATTCTCAGCATGACGAGTTGCCTGCTCGTGTTTGTCGCGATTTCGAGCGGGCTCAGCGTTCGTCTGATCGGCAACGCGGTGCGCGATCGCGTCGTCCGTGAAGAGTTGCCGACCGCCGTGAACGGCATTCGTGCCGACGTGCAGCGCCAGATGGCCGGCCCGATCGCCGCGTCGCGCATTCTCGCGCGCGATGCGTTCCTGCTGCAATGGGAAGCCGACGGCGAACCCGACGCCGGCACGCGCAACTGGATCCAGCTCGCGAAGAACGTGAAGGACGAGCAGAAGGCCGCGTCCGTGCAGTGGGTGTCGGTGAAGAGCGGCAACTACTACAACGAAGCCGGCCTGCAGCGGAAGGTGACCGACAAGGATCAGTGGCTGACGAGTTTCCTGTCGTCGGGCAAGGCGTTCGACGTGAACATGGATCGCGAGGTGACCGTCGGCGGCTACATGATGTTCATCAACAGCCGTGTGGAACTCGACGGCGTGCCGATCGGTGCGGCGAGCATGAGCTTGTCCGTGGATGCGCTTGCGAAGGGCATCTCGGCCTACCGGATCGGCCAGACCGGGTTCGCGTATCTCGTGCGTCCCGACGGCGCGTTCATGATGCATCGCGACACGTCGCTGATCGACGGCAAGCATTTCCTGAAGGATCAGCCAGGGCTGCCGGGCGATGCGTCGTCGACGCTGCTCGCCGGCAAGCCGTACGCGTACCTCAGTTACGACGGCGACGGCGGCGCGCGCTTCATCGCGACGTCGTTCATTCCGGAGCTGAATGCGTATGTGGTCGTCGAAGTACCGCAGGCTGAATTGCTCGGGCCGGTGACGCGGGCCATTCGCAGCGCGGCGCTGGTTGCGGCGGTGGTGGGCCTCGCGGTTGCGCTGCTGGTGATCTGGCTGGTGGGCCGTGCGATTGCCGCGCCGATTCGTCGGGCGGCGACGCTGCTGTCGGAGATCGCCAGTGGTCAGGGCGATTTGACGCGCCGGATGACTGTCGAGAGCCAGGACGAGATCGGGCAGTTGTCGGATGCGTTCAACCGGTTCGTGTCGTCGCTGTCGACGCTCGTTCACCGGATTCGCGCGGCGTCGGCGTCGATTGCGACCGGGTCGGCGCAGATTGCTTCGGGGAATGCGGATCTGAGCGAGCGTACCGAAGGGCAGTCGAGCAACCTGGAGCGGACGGCTTCGTCGATGGAAGAGATCACGGCCGTGGTGCGCAACAACACCGAGACGGCTGCGACGGCCGCGAAGATGATCAACGGCGCATCGGATACGGCGGCGCGCGGCGGGCAGGTGGTGGGCGAGGTCGTGACGACGATGGAGCAGATCAGCAACGCGTCGCAGCGTATCTCCGAGATCATCGTGATGATCGACAGTATTTCGTTTCAGACGAATATTCTGGCGCTGAATGCCGCTGTGGAGGCGGCGCGGGCGGGGGAGCAGGGGCGCGGGTTTGCTGTTGTTGCGTCGGAGGTGCGGAATCTGGCGCAGCGCAGTGCGCAGGCGGCGAAGGAGATCAAGGCGCTGATCGAGCATAGCGCGGGGACGGTGAATACCGGGTCGCGGCTGGTGAGTGAGGCGGGGAAGGTGATGAGTGACGTTGTCTCGCAGGTCCAAGGCGTGAGCGCGATGATGAGCGAGATTGCCGAGGCTAGCCTGGAGCAGAGTGCTGGGATCGATCAGATCGGGGATGCGGTGCAGTCGCTCGATCAGATGACGCAGCAGAATGCGGCTTTGGTCGAGGAAAGCGCGGCAGCGGCGGAGAGTTTGAAGCAGCAGGCGGCAGAATTGACCAGGCTGGTTTCGGCTTTTAAGGTGGATGAGTAGGGGGTGATTTGCGGTTTGGGGTGTGAGGGGCGGCTGCCGTGGGGTCACGGCAGCCGTTTTTGCTTGGCGGACGAGACTCATGACATTAATAAAAACGAGACTCAATTTCATATCGAGAGCTGAGGTGAGAGCTCGCAGCAGTCAACTCTGTATTGGCGCGTCCTACGGTTGTGTTCGGGAGTGTATCGCAATGTGCCGCTTTGCCACACTAAAGATTGAGCGGAAGATTGCCGATATGATGATGAGGCTGGTTCTGCTCTGCTGGCGCTAGACATGAGACGCCGGATACATCGGTGAGTTTATGATTTCGATCAAGCGCAGTTAGCAAATTTGTGGTCTCTGGATTCAAGTTGCTGGACGACGTGCATTTGACTGACTGATATCTATTTGGAAAGCGTGATTTTTATTTTTAACGAATGATTTAATAAAATAATATGGCTAATTTTTCTACTGAATTTCCGATCGATCCTCGTAATGGAGTTGAGGATGTAATCAATTTGGCGTGTAAATGGATCGCTGGGAGTCCTCATTCTAAAATACCGCGCAATGTGCTTTCCAATGTTTCTGTGGATTCCGAGTGGAATTACTCGAATGGTAACGAGCGAGTGACGATAGCTGCCGCTAAAGGTGAGGAGTATGATATCGGTGGCCTTCGTTATGTTAATGTTGATAAAGGTTTGGAGTGGGTGACATCTATTGTTTCGCTTAAGACAACTGATAGAAATCTATTGAGTATCCAGATTTATTGTGAAGCGCTAAGCACAACAGTGAGGTTGCCACCGCCCAAAAAGCCCTATTTTATTCGGCAGGTGCTCGCAGAACTCGGTGGGGGGATGGATGGCGAGATTCCAGTGACAGAGAAACCGTTTCGTTTGGGCGAGGATGACTCTGGCGTAGCGGCTGCCTTGATGATGGGGATTGCGAATAACAAGCTTCCGATTGTGTATGTCAGTGCAGGTTTCGATGGCGATTATTTGATTAACCCAGATGAGCTGGCTAAGTTTGTGTCTGGTATGGCTCATGTCGTGGTTGAGCCGAGTAGGGCTTTCTCGTTTAAAGTAAAAACTCTTACCAATTCAAGCAATGTCTTCGGTGGTACTGTTGGTGTTTATTGGCCTGAGAGTAACCGGCGAAGTGCCTATTTTCTTGATGAGGATACACCAAGTCAGCGCGCTATTCAGATTGATATTGCGAAAGATATTCGTTTGGCTCTTTCCAATAGAAGGGTTAGAACGAATTGTACTTGGAATCACCTGATGGAAACGATGTCGAGAAGGCGCTATGATTTGCTGAAGGCGCAGGGGTCGACGGAATTGCAGGCATATATTCAGGTATTTGATGCCGATCAGGCAGCAAAGGATCTAAAGATTGCAGAGGCTGAGCAGGAAATTTTACGACTTAATGCGGAATTGAAGCGTGTTTCGTCAATTGGTCAACCATCGGGGCGCGGCCTAGTGGTTTCGGGTAAAGAGCAGGATTTGTTTGATCACGAAATATCGGATGTCGTTATTTCTGCGCTTGAAGAAGCTTTGCGTGCGGTAAGGGATAATAGTCGGCGCCAGCATATTTTAAATGACCTCCTGAGTGTTAATAAATCATCTGGAAATGGTCGTAGGATTGAGGGGGAGATAAAGAGTTTGTTTAAGTCTTATCGTGATATGGACTCTCGAATGAAGGGTGCCTTGGTGAAGATGGGGTTTGAAATAACGGAAGATGGGAAGCACTATAAAGCCATATTTCAAGGGGATGGTCGGTACACATTTGCTATTCCAAGAACTAGTAGCGATCACCGGGCTGGAAGAAATACGGCAAGTGACATTAACAACGTTCTCTTTTGAAGTTGCGATTGACTTCCGGTTTTTTATTATAAATTGAAATTGAGGAACTCGCACGTGGCGCGACGCGGATTACGTGCGAGTTGGATGGCTCTATCAGTGTCGGATTGTTGACCAGTTGCTCGCGTTCGCCACGTGAGGTGGGTCTGTCAGGAATTTCGTGTTTAAGGCATAACATGCTCTCAAGGAGAGTGTATGCCCCGCAAACCGAAAACCCAGCCGGTGGAGCTGCCGGCGATTCCGGTCGAACTGCTTGAGCAGTTTGGCAACGGTCCGATGACAGCAGAAGCCATCAATGCCGCGACGCTGGCGCTCAAGAAGGCGCTGATCGAGCGAGCGCTAAGCGGCGAGATGAATTATCATCTCGGCTACCCCACCGGGGCAGCCAAGCCGGCCAACGCCACGAATCAGCGCAACGGCCGGGGTGCCAAGACTGTCCTGACCGAAGACGGCCCGATTCGCATCGAGGTGCCTCGCGACCGCGAGGGCAGCTTCGAACCCATCCTGATACCCAAGCACGAACGGCGCTTCACCGGCTTCGACGACAAGATCGTTGCCATGTATGCCCGAGGCATGACCGTGCGCGAGATTCAGGGCTTCCTGCTGGAGCAATACGGCACCGAGGTCTCGCCCGACTTCATCAGTTCCGTGACCGACGAGGTAATGACCGAAGTGACTGCCTGGCAGGGTCGACCGCTTGAGCCGATGTATCCGGTCGTGTTCTTCGACGCTCTTCGGGTCAAGATTCGCGAAGACGCCGTCGTGCGCAACAAGGCGGTGTACCTGGCGCTGGGCGTGCTGCCCGACGGCACCCGTGACATTCTGGGCCTATGGATCGAGAACACCGAGGGCGCCAAGTTCTGGATGAAGGTGTTCGATGATCTGAAGACGCGCGGCGTTCACGACATCCTGATTGCTGTCACCGACGGTCTCAAGGGTATGTCCGAAGCCTTGGCGGTGGTGTTTCCGGCGACCACACTGCAAACCTGTATCGTCCATCTGATCCGCAACAGCCTCGATTACGCCAGTTGGAAAGACCGCCGAGGGTTGGCTGCCGCGATCAAATCGATCTACGCAGCGCCCAGCGCGGAAGCGGCCCAGGCCGAACTCGATGCGTTTGCCGATGGTCCGTGGGGTCAGAAATTCCCAACTGTCAGTAGCGCGTGGCGCAACGCCTGGGATCGCGTGATCCCGTTCTTTGCCTTTCGCCCGGGCGTTCGCAAGATCATCTATACGACAAACGCGATTGAAAATATCAACTCGCAGTTGCGCAAGATCATCAAAACCCGCGGGCACTTCCCGACCGACGAGGCAGCCACGAAACTCATCTGGCTGGCCCTGCGCAACATCACGGCAAATTGGGATAGTGCAGCTCATGACTGGAAGACCGCCATGAACCAATTCGCTATCCTTTACGCAGATCGATTCGTCCGGCCTTCCGTGTAATTACTCAACCCGCCTTGAACACGGAAATCCTGACACCCCCGGGCGACACCGCCCCGGCCAAGCCGCGAACGCCGCACTGACGCTCACAGCGACCTTCGATAACTGTCACGACCGCGTGGTCCGTGAGGCAGCACCGCGCCTGCCGAAGTCGCGGCATGAATTCACATCAACACCCGCCGGCACGCCGCTTCACAACGGCCCCCCGCTGCAACACATACTCGACCCGCGCGCCTTCATCAGCCACGACCCCAATATCCTCAAGCGGATTCCCATCCAGCACGACGAGGTCGGCGATCGCCCCCACGGCAACCACCCCAAGCTGCCCCTGCATATTCACAATCTCCGCCGCCACCGTCGTCGCCGACCTGAGCGCTTCCAGATTCCCGAGCACGTCTGCCCTAATCCGAAACTCGCCGGACTGAAACGCATGCATCTCGCCAAGCAGGTCCGACCCGAACCCCATCTTCACGCCGGCCTTCGCATAAATCTCAAGCGACTCGCGTCCCTTCTGCTGCACGGAAGCCACCTTCGCGATGGAATCCGCCGGCATCCCGAACTCCGCCCCATGTTTGGCCAGCGCGTCATAAGTGACGAGCGTCGGCACCACGAACGCCCCATGCTCATGCATGATCTTCGCGGCCGCTTCATCGACGAGATTCCCATGTTCGATCGTCCGCACGCCGCATCGCACGGCCCGCGCAATCGCTCGCCCCGTATAGGCATGCGCCATCACATACGTATTCGCGGCCTCGGCCTCGTCGACGATCGCCCGAATCTCGTCCTCCGAATACTGTGTGTTCGCAATCGGATCGGTCGGCGAAGCCACGCCGCCTGACGCCATGATCTTGATCTGCGTCGCGCCTTTCTGAATCTCCTCACGCACGGCAAGCCGTACACCTTCAACCCCATCGACGACCCGCGCAATCGCCCCCGTCCTGAAACAGCAGGAGCAGGGCTCCAGCAAATCCCCCCGAGGCCGAAAATCCCCATGCCCGCCGGTCTGCGACAACGCCTTCCCCGACGGAAAAATCCGCGGCCCCGGAATCAGCCCCGTCTCGACCGCCTGCATCAAACTCCAGTCCGCGCCCCCGGCATCCCGCACGCTGGTAAACCCGCGCGACAACATCGCATCGAGAATCGGCAGCGACCGGATCGCCGCAAGAATATTCGGCTGCGTCGCATTCGCGCCAAGATTCGCATTCGAAGCCAGCACATGCACATGGCAATCGATGAACCCCGGCATCACGGTTTTGCCGCGCACGTCGATCACCTGCGCATTCGGCAAATCCACCGGCCGATCGGTGATTTCGACGATCCGTTCGCCTTCGATCACGACATGATGATGTTCGAGCAACACGCCTCGTTCGAGGTCGAGCACGTCGCCGCCTTGCAGCACGGTAATGGTCATATGGAAAAATCCTTATCGAGTCGTGGAGGCCGCACGCTTCGCATCCTTCACGAAGCGCGTGCCGACGAAACTGACGGCCGCCGCGAGCATCACGTAGAACGCCGGCGCCATGTTGCTGCCCGTGCGGGCGATGAGCCACGTGATCAGGAACGGCGCGAACCCGCCGAAGATCGTCACCGCGAAGTTGTACGCAACGGAGAGCCCGGTCGACAGCACCTTGGTCGGAAACAGCTCAGCGAACGCCGCGAGGATCGGCCCCGTATAGGTCGCGATCAGCACGCCGAACACGGCCTGGAACACGATCAGCGACGCGAACCCGGGCGCATGGTTGATCCACGCGAACATCGGCCACGCGAGCACGAGGATCGCGAGCGCCGAGCCGGACAGGAACACGCGCCGTCCCCACACATCGGCGAGCCGGCCGACGATCGGCGAGCAGCACATGATCATCAGCCCGCCGATCATGCCGGCCACGAAGCCGGTCGATTGCGGCAGATGCAGCGTGCGCACGGAATAGGTCGGCATGTAGAACAGCAGCACGTAGGTGCAGACGGTCCACAGGATGACCATCGAGAAACTCGCGAACGTCTCGCGCGGGTAGGTGGACAGCACCTCCTTCAGCGGCGAGCTTTCCTTCGCCTGCGATTCGACGGCGCTGAACGCGGGCGTCTCGTCGATGTGGCTGCGGATGAAGTAACCGACCGGCCCGACGATGATTCCGAGCAGGAACGGCAACCGCCAGCCCCAGCTGTGCAGTGCCTGCGTGTCGAGCGATGTCGTGACGAACGTGCCGGTCGCCGCGCCGAGCAGCACCGCGAAGCCGATGCTCGACTGGATCCAGCTGGAGTAATACGCGCGCTTCTCCGGCGGCGCGTATTCGGTAAGGAACGCGGTGGCGCCGCCCATCTCGCCGCCGGCCGAGAAACCTTGCAGCAGCCGCGCGACGACGATCAGGAGCGGCGCGGCGATGCCGGCCTGTTCGTAGGTCGGCGCGATCCCGATGAGCGCCGTGCCGGCCGCCATCAGCAGGATCGTGAGCGACAGCGCGGCCTTGCGTCCGACCTTGTCCGCATACACGCCGAGGACGATCCCGCCCACCGGCCGCATGAAGAAGCCGACGCCGAACGTCGCGACGGTCAGCAGCACGGACGTCAGTTCGTTGCCGGTCGGGAAGAACAGCTTCGCGATGATCACCGCGAAGAAGCTGTAGACGGTGAAGTCGAACCATTCGAGGCCGTTGCCGATCACGGTCGCGACGATGGCGCGGCGGCGTTGCTGCACGGCCGCATCGACGGCAGGCGCGGCGCGCGGGGAAAGCGTTCCTTGCATGGTCTTTTCCTTTGTCAGAAGCCGGGACGACTGCCCCGCGTGAATCCCATGCTACGGACAGCCGGATTTTTTTCTGAAACGAAAGATTCGCATGCACGCATGCGCTGTACGCATGCATCGCGCCCGGAGCGTCAGGGCGCGGTCTGCTGCTCCGCCTGTTCGAACAGCCAGCGCGTGAACAGGCGGGCGGCCTGGTTCTGCACGCGGTCGTTCGGCGAGATCACGTAATAGCCGCCGCCATGGCTCGCGGACGCTTCCGTCACGCGCACGAGCAGGCCCGCTTCGATGCATGCGTCGATCATGTAGCGCCAGCCGAGCGACACGCCCTGGCCGAGAATCGTCATCTGCACGATCTGCGGATAGGAGTTGATCGTGATGTCCTGCGGTTGCGCCTTCTGCCGGTCGACGTCGTTCATGTCGAACCATTCGGACCACGACATCCATTGGCGCTGGCCGTCCTCGAGGCGCAGCAGCGTTTCGTTCGCGAGATCGGCCGCGTCCAGCGTGCGGCCGGCCAGATAGCCCGGCGCGCAGACGGGAAACACTTCCTCGTCGAACAGCCGGCGCGCGGTGTATTCGGCCGGCGTCTGCTGACGCACGTAGTAGACGCCGACGTCGAATTCCGCCGGCGACATCGATGCGAGCGCATCGCGCACGATCAGGCGCAGCTTGATGTTCGGATACGCGGCGCGAAAGTGCGGTAGCCGCGGCGTCAGCCACAGCACCGCGACGCCGGACGAGCACGCGATCGTCAGTTCGAGATCGCCGTACGGCTTCATCACGTCGTGCGTGGCTTCCGCACATTGCGTGAGCAGGTGGTGGACCTGTGCCGCGTATTGCTCGCCGGCGATCGTCAGCCGCAGCGAGCGGTGCTCGCGCACGAACAGCGAGCGGCCGAGGAATTCCTCGAGTTGTTGAATCTGGCGGCTGATCGCGCTTTGGGTCAGGTGCAGTTCGGCGGCGGCTTTGGTGAAGCTCGCATGCCGCACGGCGGCTTCGAACGCGACGAGGCATTGCAGTGGGGGGAGAGGCGTGATGCGCATGGCAGGCGGGAATCGGAGGCGGCTACCGACATGATACGGTTGGATCGAGCGGAAATCATCCGGCGGGAAGGGTGTTGCCGATCGGCGTATTCGCGTGGGGACCGTGTGCCATTCGCGCCAGGCCAGCCAAGGCGCGCAGCCGGTTGGGGCCACATCGATTCGCCCGAAAAGCGGATCGCGAGATGAAACAGTTACAAGTTATCTGTTGACGCGCACCTGCCCGGCGGTTAGTGTGTGCATCGAAGTCCAAGAAGTCCGATTGCTGTTCATCAATTGCTCGCTCTCCACAGCGGTATTCGTTGTCCTCTCCCTCCTTGACGCTTCACGCGCTCTTCAACAGAGCAAATCTCTCTATTTTTTTCTCAAGGAATCTTCATGGATACCGGTATCGTCAAGTGGTTCAACGACAGCAAAGGCTTTGGCTTCATCACGCCGGACAACGGCGGCGACGACCTGTTCGCTCATTTCTCGGAAATTCGTGCCGACGGCTTCAAGACGCTGGCTGAAAACCAGAAAGTGAGCTTCGAGACGAAGCAAGGCCCGAAGGGTCTGCAAGCGGCCAACATCCAGCCGCTGTAAAGTTTGAAGGGCCCGGCCTCCCACGATGGGCGCCGGGTCGCAGCGACATCCTCACGGAGCCTGGTCTCCTAAAGTTGGCGCGCGTGTTCGTGGCTGCTTCTGTTCATTCAGCGGCCAACCCGGCGTCACACGTCTCGTTGCACTTCATTCCCCCTCCGGCCGCAGCGCCTTATTTTCGCTTTCCGACTGCTTGAGATTCAGCGCGCAATGGCGTTGAATCGGCGCATCCGTGCACATATCGCACGGCACGCGCGCAGTCGAACATTATTAAAATTAGAAATGCAAAACATACAAAATCATCGATATAACGGCTATGCCGTCCAGCCCTCGGCGCATCGTCTGCCCGACGGCAGTTTTTCAGCCAACCTGCTGCTCGAGCGCGTCGATAGCGCGTCCGCGGAAGGCCGCTACCGGTTCTATTCGCTCGACTACTTCGAGAGTGAAGCGCAGGCACTGCGGCACTCGGCACACTGGGCACGCAACTGGGTCGATACGCGCGGCTAACCACAACGCCGTGGTGCCCACCCGGCGCATGTAGTTACCCGGGCGCGCAACAGCGCGCGCCCGAACCTCGCGTGTGATCGATTCTCTACCTTCCGATTGCATCCGCGCGCCCGGTTCGGGCTGCCGGATTTTCCTTTTTCGACGTCGTCGGTGAGTGGCGCTGCCAACCTTCGGATTCGTGCGAAGATTGCACGCACATCACACTCGCCCGAGAACGACGTGACCCTGTCCAATCCTGAGCGCAGCCCGGAGGCCGCCCATCCGCCATGGATGGCCGTCGCGCTGGCCGAACTCGGTATCCGCCGCCATCCGCCCGGCAGCATCAACCCGCGCATCGTCGAGTACAACAACCACACGAACCTGGTCGGCTACGACGACAAGATTTCCTGGTGTTCGTCCTTCGTCAACTGGTGCATGACGCACGCGGGATTCCGCGGCACCGGCTCCGCACTGGCGCGCTCATGGCTCGAATGGGGCCGCCCGCTGGAGCGTCCGGTCTATGGCTGCATCGCGATCCTGACGCGCGACGATCCGGCGAGCTGGAAAGGGCATGTCGGGTTCTATCTGCGTCACGACGACGAATACGTGCATCTGTTCGGCGGCAATCAGCTGGAAGAGGTGCGCGAGCTTGCGTATCCGCTGAACGAAGTGATCGGTTATCGTTGGCCCGATGCGGGATGACCGCGTCGCGGTGGCATGTGCGAATTCGCAATCGCGTGATGGCGGTTGACTCGATCGGGTTGTCGTCGATCAAGTGTCCGGAATCGTGCTGCTGATGCACGGCGCGCCGGCCAATGTAGCGGCCGGCACCGTATCGCGATCGCGCCTAGTTCTTCGCCACCGCCTCCACCTCCCCGGCCGCGTCATTCCTGCTCCACCCACCCCCCAGCGACCGATACAACGCCACCGCCGCCAGCGCATGCTCACGCTTGACCTGGTTGAGCGAATCCGAATCCCGCAGATACACCTCCTGCGCCGACAACACATCCAGAAAATCCGTCGCACCGCCCTTGTAGAGCTGATTCGCCAATCCGAGCGCCTTGTCCGACGCGGAAAGCGCGCTACCGAGCTTCCGTGTCGCCTCGTCGGAGCTGACGAGATTCGCGCGCGCATCCTCGACTTCCCGCAATGCTTGCAGCATCGTCTGCCGCAACCCGAGTTCCGACTCGCGCATCCGGCTTTCGCTCTGCGAGATATCCGCGGTAATCCGCCCCGCATTGAAAATCGGGCTCGTCGCACTCAGCGCCGCGCTGAACAGGTTGTCGGTCAACGTCGGCAACCCGAGATAGGACGCGGCCAGGATCCCGTCCGTCAGGTTCAACGAAAACTTCGGATACCGCTCGGCCTTCGCCACACCGACTTGCGCCGCACGCCGTTCGACCTGAGCATAGGCGGTCAGCACGTCCGGCCGCCGCAACAACGCCTGCGAAGGCAGCGTCCCCGGCGCCCCGACCGGCGGCGCCGGGATCTCCCCGGCCTGCGCCAGCACGAGCCGGTCGACCGCTTCCGGCGTGCGCCCCGAATACACGGCAATCAGGTTGAGCTGATGCGAGATCTGCGCCTGCGTCGGCGGAATTCGCGCTTCGAGCGCATCGAGCTGGTTCTGCGCGCGGGTCACGTCGAGTTCGGTCGACAACCCGAACGCCTGCCGCTTGCGCGTGAGTTCGAGCGCATGCTGGCGAATCCTCGCGTTGTCCTGCAGGATCTTCAGTTCCTGCTGCGCCCAGCGCAGATCGACATACGCGGATGCCGCATCGGCCGCCAGCGCGAGCCGCATCGCGTCTTCCGCATGCTTCTGCCCGACGAGTTCCGCTTGCGCGGCGAGCAGGTCGAGGCGTTCGCCGCCGAACACGTCGGGCGACCAGCTCAGCGCGAGCCCGGCACCTGCCTGCCGCACGTAGCCGAGCGGCGGCGGCGTGTTCTGCCGCGCGTCGGACGCGTGCGCGGTCGCGTCGAGTTCGGGCAGCAGCACCGCACGTTTCTGCACGGTCAGCGCCTGTGCCTGCTTCACGCGTTCGGCCGCGGCCTGCAGATCGAGGTTGCCGTCGAGCACGGTCGCGATCAGTTGATCGAGCACGGGATCGTGGAATTGCGCCCACCAGCCGGCGGCGTCGATGTCCGCGCGCGGCACGTCGGTATCCCATGCGGTGGGCGCGAACGTCTGGACGGATTCGGACAGCGCCGGATGCTGCGCGGGCTGCACCGCGCACCCGGCGGCGAATGCGCTGACGGCCAGCGCGACGAGTAGCTTTTTCATGATGATGACCTTGGCCTCAGTGCGCGTCCGGCGGCGGCGCGTTCAACGTAATGGGTTTGGAAAACACGACGGCGAGCAGCGCGACGACGAAACACAGCGACAGCGCGTAATACGCATCCGCATAAGTGAGCGTCAGCGCTTCGCGATAGATCAGCCGATGCAGGTTCGCGAGCCCGGCCTGCGCGGTATTCAGCGTATTGCCTGCGACGGAGCCCCAGTACGCGGCCTGTCGATCGAGCAGCGACGCGATCTGCGGTTCGCCGGCGCTCACGTGCTCGTTCAGGCGCAGATAGTGAAAATTCAGCCGGTCGTTGAGCATCGTCGCGCTCACCGCGATGCCGATCGCGCCGCCGAGGTTGCGCATCAGGTTGAACAGGCCGCTCGCCGATTTGAGCCGCGACTGCGGCAGCGAGCCGAGCGCCATCGTCACGATCGGCGGCACGCTGAACTGCTGGCCGATGCCGCGCAGCGCTTGCGGCAGCAGCAATTCGCGCCAGCCCCAGTCGTGCGTGATCGGCGTGTACAGGTAGCAGCCGAGGCCGAAACAGATCAGCCCGAACACGAGCAGCGCGCGCAGGCTGAAGAAGCGCGCGGCGAACGCATAGGCGCAGAGCGCGACCAGCTGGAACGCCCCGACCGACAGCAGCGCGATGCCGATCTGCAGCGAGCTGAATGCGCGCACCTGCGCAAGAAACAGCGGCGTCAGGAACACGGTCACGAAGATCCCGATACCGGTCACGAACGACAGCAGGCTGCCGATGCCGAAGTTGCGCACGGCGAGCGCACGCAGGTCGACGATCGGATCCTTCGCGGTCAGCGCATGCACGAGGAACAGGAAGCCGCAGATGCCGGAGATCCATGCGCAGATGATGATCACGTCGTCCCCGAACCAGTTCTTGCGCGGGCCTTCCTCGAGCACGTATTCGAGGCAGCCGAGAAAGCCGGACATCAGCACGATGCCGAGATAGTCGCCGCGCTTGATGAGGCTCAGGTCGGGCTCGTCGATATGCACGTAGCGCGGCACGAGCACGGCCACCGCGATGCCCGGCACGAGGTTCAGGTAGAACAGCCAGTGCCACGACCATTGGTCGGTGATCCAGCCGCCGATCACCGGGCCGATCGCCGGGGCGAGTGATGCAAGCGCGCCGATGGTCGTCGACGCGATCAGCCGCTGCTTGCCGGGGAACAGCACGAACGCGGTGGTGAACACGGTCGGGATCATCGCGGCGCCGAGCGCGCCTTGCAGCCCGCGAAACAGGATCATCGAGTTGATGTCCCACGCGAGCCCGCACAGCATGCTGGTGATCGTGAAGCCGACGGCCGACGCAACGAACAGCCAGCGCGTCGACATCACCTTCGACAGCCAGCCCGACATCGGGATCACGATGATCTCGGCGATCAGGTAGGCCGTCTGCACCCACGACAGTTCGTCCTGGCTCGCGGAAAGCCCGCCGCCGATGTCGCGCAGCGACGACGCGACGATCTGGATGTCGAGCGTCGCCATGAAGAAGCCGACGCACATCAGCGCGAACGCGAATACGCGCTGCTTCGTCGGTTGCGACGCGGGGTCGCCGGAAAACGCGGTGGTCATCGTCGGCTCCCGCTCAGTTCGCGTGGTCGGTGTGCACGGTCACGACCGCGGAGAGGCCGGGGCGCAGCACGTGATCGATACCGGGTTGCGGATCGAGATGCACGCGCACGGGCACGCGCTGGACGATCTTCGTGAAGTTTCCGGTCGCGTTCTCGGGCGGCAGCACGCTGAAGGTCGCGCCGGTCGCGGGCGCGAGGCTGTCGACGCGGCCATGCAGTTTCGTGCTCGACGCATCGAGCGACACGTCGACGCGATCGCCCGCGCGCATCTTGCGCAGCTGGTCTTCCTTGAAGTTCGCATCGACCCACAGTCCGGAAGCCGGCACGACGGTCAGCAGCGGCACGCCGACGTTCGCGAGCATGCCGACGCGGCCCGTGCGGTTGCCGACGTAGCCGTCGACGGGCGAGCGGATCGTCGTGTATTCGACGTTGAGCGCCGCGACGCGCTGCGCGGCCAGCGCGGTGTTCACGCGGGCCCGTGCATCGGCGAGCTGCGCGCCGAGCACGTCGAGCTGTCGCTTCGAGGCGAGCAGCGCGGCGTCGCTGCGTTCGACGGCCGCGCCGGCTTTCGAGTAATCGGCGTCGGCGCGCTCGACGATCTGGTTCGATACGGCGTCGGATTTGACGAGTTCGCGGTAGCGCACGCGGTCCGATGCGGCACGCGTCAGTTCGGCCGACGACGCGTTCTTGTCCGCCGCGTGCTGGCCGATCACCGCGAATTGCAGTTGCTGCTTCGCTTCGAGTTCGGTGACGGCGGAGCGCGCGCTGTCGACTTCGGCGCTCGCTTGCGCGAGCTTCGCGTCGTAGTCGCGTGCGTCGAGCTGCACGAGCACGTCGCCGGCCTTCACGCGCTGGTTGTCGGTCACGAGGATCTTGTCGACGAAACCGCTGACCTTCGGCGCGAGCACGGTCACGTCGCCGCCGACGTACGCATCGTCGGTGCTCTCCTGGAAGCGCAGCACGAACAGCCAGTCGAGCGCGGCCGCGGCCACGACAACGACGACGGCGCCTACCGCGATCCGCATCCACGGCACGCGGCGTTGCTGCTTCGCGGGCTGCTCGGTTGTGGCTGCTTCGCGTGACGCGGCAGCGGTTTGGGTCGTTTCCATCGATTCACCTATGTATATGCACTTATCAAAACGAAAGACGGCGTGCCGTCCGTCGGGGAAGTCGTCGATCAGCGTTCCGGCAGGTTGTGCGTGATCCGGAACAATTCGTCTCTGAGGCGGGCCGCCTGTGCCGACCCGAAACACCGCTCGAATGCTTCCTGCGCGGCGAGCCAGTGCACGTGCGCATCGGCGACCTTGGTTTCGCCGTGCGCGGTGAGCGCGAACGTCTGGCCGCGGCACGGCGGCTCGATCCGGCCCGTCACCAGCGCCGCGCCGACGAGCGGCTTGAGCGCGCGCAGCAGCGCGGTGCGTTCGATCACCAGCACGCTCGACAAGGTTGCCATCGTGAGGCCGGGCTGGTCGCGCAGCAGCGCGAGAATGCTGTACTGCGACGGCGTGACGCCCGCGCGCGACAGATAGCGCTCGTAGAACTGCGAGATTCGCCGGGCGGCCTGGCGGACCGCAAAGCAATCGTCGTCGGTGAGCGTGGTCTTGTGCATGTGCACATGTTAGGGCGGAGGATCGCGTGAAGCGATGGGCGGGGCGGGATCAGATTGGTGTCGTGGCTGTACCAATCGACTGCAACATGGCGCGTTCGCGCGCCCGGTCAGGCCGCGGCGGGAACGATCCAGCCTTCGCGGTCGCAATAGGCCGCCGTGTAGTCGATGAATGCCTTCACCTTCGCGGGCAGCAGCACGCGGTTCGCGTACGCGAGCTTGATCTCGACGGATGCGTCGACGAGGTCGGCGTCGGGCAGCAGTTGCACGAGCGCGCCCGACGCGAGTTCGGCCTGGACGAGCGTTTTCGGGACGACGCCGATGCCGAAGTCGTTCATCACCATTTCGCGGTTGAAGACGGGGCTGTTCGACGAGATGTCGAAGCGGAACGGCACGGTCAGCAGGTCGCCGTCGACGCGAAACGACAGGGCGGGGCGGCGCAGCGAAGGCGAGATCGGCACGAACGGATGATCGGCCAGGTCGGCCGGCGTTTCGGGGCGCGCATGCGCTTGCAGATACGCGGGCGTCGCGACGATCACGACCGGAATGCGCTCGATCAGCCGCACGACGGTCGATTCGCTCGTCAGCATGTACGGCACGACGATGCCGATGTCGTAGCCTTCGCCGACGAGATCGACCGGGCGCTCGGTCAGCGTGACGTCGAGGCGCACCTTCGGATGCGCGCTCTTGAAGCCGGCGATCAGCGGCACGAGGCGGTTCAGCGCGGCCGTCGTGTGCGCGACGAGGCGCAGCAGGCCTTCGGGTTCGCGGTTCTGCGTCTGCGCTTCGACCTCGAGCGCGTCGAGTTCGTCGAGCACGGCCGCGCAGCGTTCGTAGATGCGCTCGGCCGTTTCGGTCAGCGACACCTGGCGCGTGGTCCGGTGCAGTAGCCGGCTGCCGAAACGCGCTTCCAGATCCGCGACCGCGCGCGACACGACCGGCCGCGCGAGACCGTGCATGTCGGCGGCGCGCGTGAAGCTGCGCATCTCCACCACCGACCGGAAAATCCGCAGCTTGTCGATGTAGTCCATGTCCGTCTCCTTGACGCGAGGGCCGGCAGCCGGCCGCGTTACGGCGGAGTGTACATTGACTTTATGCATATGCACATATAAATTGCGGAGCATGAACGACACCTCGATTGCCCAGGCGTGCCACTGCCTCGCGCTGCGTCAGGCGGCGCGCTTCGTCACGCAACTGTACGAACGCCATCTGGCCCCGGTTGGCGTCACGCCCGCGCAGTTCTCGATCATGGCGAATCTCACGCGCCGGCCCGGCCTGCTGATGAGCGAACTCGCCGAGACGCTCGTGATGGATCGGACGACCCTGCTGCGCGGACTGAAACCGCTGCAGCGCGACGGTTTCGTCATGACGACCGCATCCGAGCACGATGCGCGCGCGCATGTGCTGCACCTGACGAAGCTCGGCGAGCGCACGTTCGCACGCGCGCGGGTCGCGTGGCAGGCCGCGCAGGACGAATACGAGGCGCAGGTCGGCCGCGATCGCGCGAATGCCTTGCGCGACGAGCTGTTCGGCCTGACGGCGGAACGCTAGGCGAACTGGAGCGGATTTCGAGCCAACGATGGCGCTGGTGGTCGTTTTCTGCGAAAAGTGGTTTTTAAACTGTCCGGATTAATCCCGATCTGGACAGTTTTTGTTTCCAGTTGTACAGTCCTCTGACGGATCACATGAACCGGCACACTGCCGGGTGCGAGTCACGAGGAGCAACCGATGCTGCAGTTGAGCGACCGCGACGACGCGATGTTGCGCGGGGATTTCGGCGACGGCGTCGCGCGCGCGATGCGGATCGTCGTGCGTACCGCGCACGTGATGTCCGCGCCGCACCTGATCGACATCACGTCCGCCCACATCGACGGCTGTCTTTACCACGGCCGGACGAGCCTCGATTTCGTCGAGTATTTCGTCGACACCGGCACGAAGGTCGCGGTGCCCACCACGCTGAACGTCGGGTCGCTCGACCTGATCCATCCCGAGCTGTACCACGGCGACCGCGCGATCCAGCGCGACGCGCAGCGCCTGATGGATGCGCATCTGCAGCTCGGCTGCGAATCGAGCTTCACGTGCGCGCCGTATCAGCTGAAGCATCGTCCCGCGAAGGGCGAGCAGATTGCGTGGGCCGAATCGAATGCGATCGTGTTCGCGAACTCGGTGCTCGGCGCGCGCACCAGCCGGTACGGCGATTTTCTCGACCTGGCGGCCGCGATCACCGGGCGCGCGCCGTATGCGGGGCTCCATGTCGAAGCGAACCGCGCGGCGCGGCTGGTGTTCAACGCGCCGGATTTCACCGGCCTGCCGTCGCGCGACATCTACTTTGCCGCGCTGGGTCTGCTGATCGGCCGGATCGCGGGCGCGGTCGTGCCGGCGATCGTCGGGTTGCCGGCGGACACCACCGAGGACGAACTCAAGGCGCTCGGCGCGGCCGCCGCGTCGAGCGGTGCCGTCGCGCTGTTTCATGCGGTGGGCATCACGCCGGAAGCGCCGACGCTCGACGCCGCGTTGCACGGGCAAGCGGCGCAACGCACGGTCGACGTCGCGATGACCGATCTCGACGCGATTCGCCGCACGCTGAACCACGGCGCGGCCGGCGATCCCCTCGTCGCGGTCGCGCTCGGCACGCCGCATTTCTCGCTGGCCGAATTCCGCACGCTCGACACGTTGCTCGACGCGTTCGACGGCACGCCGGCGTGCGATTTCTACGTGAACACGAGCCGCTTCATCCTGTGGGAGCTGGAGGAGGCCGGCCTCGCGCGCAAGTTCGCCGCGCGCGGCATCCAGATCGTCGTCGATACCTGCACGTACATCACGCCCGTGATGAAGCAGATGTCCGGGCTCGTGATGACCAATTCGGGGAAATGGGCGTCGTATGCGCCCGCGAACATCGGCGTGACGGTCGCGTACGGCAGCATGCGCGAATGCGTGCGCTCGGCTTACGAAGGAAAGGTGCGATTCGATGACTGAAGCAGCGGGCAAGGGTCTGACGGGCGACACGCTCGTGCCGGGCAGCGCGTGCGCGCGCCCGTTCGTGCTCGACAAGCCGCTCAGCTTCTGGGGCGGCTACGACTCGGGCGCGGGCAGGATCGTCGATCGCGGCCATCCGCAGGCCGGCGCGAGCCTCGCCGGCAAGGTGATGGTGATGCCGCATGCGAAGGGCTCGAGTTCGAGCAGCAGCGTGCTCGTGGAAGCCGTGCGCAACGGCACGGGGCCGGTCGGGATCGTGCTGAAGGAGCGTGACTTGATCCTCTCGATCGGTGCGATCGTGGCGGCCGAACTGTATGCGATCGCGGTGCCGGTGGTGTGCGTGAGCGACGACGTGTACGACGCGATCGCCGCCGCGACCGGGGAGGTGCGGATCGAGGCGGGCGACGGGGAAGGGGGCGCGCGGATCGTCGTCGGGGGCTGACGCGTCGTGCGCGTATCGTGTCAGAGAAAGCGGATGTTCGGCGTATCGTCATGCGTGAGCGACAGCGCGTGCCGGGCGGCATTCATCTCGCGTTTGCCGCCGGGCTGCGTGAGCCGCCGGATTTCCGGCCACGCGATCACGCCGAACATGGTGCGCAGGATCGTACTCAGCACGAAGAGGCCAATCGCGGTGCTGCCGAACCACGCCACCATGTCGAGCATGCCGTCCGTGCTGCGTTGCAGTGCGGACATGATGCCGGTGACGAAGGCCATGGCGACCAGAATGGCGATCGTCACGAATACGTCGGTGCGGGCACCGGCGACTTCGGCGGTGCGAACGAGATACACCGAACCGTCAGTGACGTTGCGAATGCCGTAGATGGCGGCGCGATCCGGGCTTCGGACGTACGCAACATTCAGCCGGTCGCCGGCGCCGATGAACAGGCTTCGCGCGCTGTCCGTCCTGACCGTGAGCGGTGCGTCGAACGTGTCGAGTTGCAGCACGATTTCCTCGATGCCTTGCGTGGTCCAGCCGAGGTTGTTGCTCCAGACTTTCGTACGGATCGTATTCTGGCTCACGGACGTCACGGCGCCGGTCGCGATCTGCATCACACGATCGGTCATCCGTTGCTCCGTTCCGCCTTGAATCCGGCGGGTTCGTCTCGCCACTTTTCCTGGGCCTCGCGCCGCTGGGGCCGGAAGACCCGTTCGGACAGGCCGGCGATCGCGAGCAGGGTGCCCAGCAGGCTGATGATGCTCACGAGCACGGCCAGCGCGATGACGAGCGCCCAGCCCGCTTTGAACGCAGCCGCGCCGATCAGCAGGCTCAGCATGAACAGGCACGACGCCCATGCCAGCAGCGACAGGTTGCGGCGCTTTTGTCCGAGCGCATCGTAAGGCGCGATCGCCAGATCGCCGCTTCTGAGCCACGCGATCCGGTGGCGGCCGCGATCGTCGAAGACGCACGCGCGCACGGCCATCCCGGGCTTCAATCGATCGATCTGCGTGAAGGCCGCCGCGTCGATATCGCCGGCGCCGATGAAGTAGCAGACGTTCTGCATCGTGAGCCGGTAAAGCGGCACCTTCGCGATACTGGCCTCGACCCGGACGAGGTTCGTATCGATACGGTCGATCGTCGACTCGATCAGCGTGGTGTGATTGGACATGGGGCGGGAGAGTGCGCCGCTTTGGCTTGGCATTGATCATACCGATGAAATCGCGGGCCGGCACCTCGTGCCGGGGCCCGGCATCAGTCGCGCGCCGCACCCGCCGCCGCTTCCCGGTACGCGCTCGGTGTCTGCCCGGCCCAGCGCCGGAACGCGCGCGTGAAGTTCGCCGGGTCGGTGAATTGCAGCCGTTCGGCGATCGTCTTCAGGTCGAGATCCGACGCCGTGAGCAACTGCTTCGCGTCGCGAAACCGCGCTTCATCGAGCAACTGCCGGTAGCTCGACCCGGCTTCCTCCAGCCGGCGCCGCAGCGTGCGCGTCGACACGAGCAACGCGTGGGCGAGCGTGTCCGGCCCCGGGTAGTCGCCGGCTGCGCGCGCCAGCTCCGCGCGCACGCGCCCGACCAGGTCGCCTTCTTCCTGCCGCACCTGCGCATACTCGCGCTCGACCTGCACGAGCGCCTGCCGGTGCGCGACTTCATCGGCGAGCGGCAGCGGCCAGTCGAGCACGTCGCGCGCGATCCATAGCGCGTTCGCCGCACAGCCGAATTCCACCGGCGGCAACTGGTCGCGATAGCGCGCGAAATACGCAGGCTCCGGCCACGCGAACCGCAGCTCGATCGGCGGCGATGCGCGCCCGGCCCATTGCGAGATGTTCTGCGCGAGCCCCGTCAGCACGAATTCGAACATCACGTGATGCTGCAGCACGGGGCTCGCCTGCACGCCATGCAGTTCGAGCGTCGCGCCACGATCGTCTTCCGCATAGGTCAGCCGGTACTGGCGGTTGCGCATCCGGAAGTAGCGCTGCGTGACCGACAATGCTTCGCGGATGTCCCGCGCGGTCAGCGTCGCGTAGCCGAGAAAGCCGTGCACGGTCGGCTTCAGCAGCAGCCCGAACGCGAGTCCGATGCCGGGATCCCCGCCGATCTCGATCGCATTGAGCACCAGCCGCCCCCATTGCGACGGCGCGACGCGCGCGTCCGGTTCGGCCAACACGGCGTCGCGCAGGCCCGTGCCGGCGCGCACGGCGGCCAGGTCGACGCCGCGCGCGGCCAGCGCCTGCAGCAACAGGCGCGTATAGGCAACCGGAATCGTCGGCCGGCGCAGCCCGAGGCGGTCTTTGGCGAGAGCGGAGGTCATGTCTGTTTGGCCGGAAATGACAAGCATTATGGCTGTTTGCCCCCTCACGCTCAAGGCGGCGCGCGCCTACGATGGCAAGCATCGCTTATAGGCTCGACCATCATGACCACCTCCTTTCCCCACCTGCTCGCGCCGCTCGACCTGGGCTTCACGACGCTGAAGAACCGCGTGCTGATGGGCTCGATGCACACCGGCCTCGAAGACAGCCGCAAGACGTTGCCGCGCCTCGCCGAATATTTCGCCGAACGGGCGCGCGGCGGCGTCGGCCTGATCGTGACGGGCGGTTTCGCGCCGAACGTGGCCGGCTGGACCAAGCCGTTCGGCGGCACGCTGATGACGTCGGCCGCCGCGCGGCGGCACCGCGAGATCACGGAGGCCGTGCATGCGGAGGACGGCAAGATCGCGCTGCAGATCCTGCATACGGGCCGCTACGGTTATCACCCGTTCGCGGTCGCGCCGTCGAAGATCAAGTCGCCGATCTCGCCGTTCGCGCCGCACGAGCTGAGCGCGCGCGGCGTCGAGCGGCAGATCCGCGCGTTCGTGCGCTGCGCGAAGCTCGCGCGCGAGGCCGGTTACGACGGCGTCGAGATCATGGGCTCCGAGGGCTACCTGATCAACCAGTTCATTTCGATGCATACGAACAAGCGCACCGATCAGTGGGGCGGTTCGTACGAGAACCGCATCCGCCTGCCGATCGAGATCATCGAGCGCACGCGCGAAGCGGTCGGCCGCGATTTCATCCTGATCTACCGGCTGTCGATGCTCGACCTGATTCCGGACGGCAGCGACTGGAGCGAAACCGTGCAGCTCGCGAAGGCCGTCGAGCGCGCGGGCGCGACGATCATCAACACGGGGATCGGCTGGCACGAGGCGCGTGTGCCGACGATCGCGACGTCGGTGCCGCGCGGCGCGTTCGCGTGGGTGACGAAGAAGATGAAGGGCGAGGTCGGCATTCCGCTCGTGACGACCAACCGGATCAACCGGCCCGAAGTGGCCGAGCAGATTCTCGCGGACGGCTGCGCGGACATGGTGTCGATGGCGCGCCCGCTGCTCGCCGATGCCGAATTCGTCGTCAAGGCCGCGCAGGGCCGCGCCGACGAGATCAACACCTGCATCGGCTGCAACCAGGCGTGTCTCGATCACGCGTTCAGGAACAAGATCGCGTCGTGCCTGCTGAATCCGCGCGCGTGCCACGAGACGGAGCTGAAATACACGCCCGCACCGCAGCCGAAGCGCATCGCGGTGGTGGGCGCCGGGCCGGCCGGGCTCGCATGCTCGACCGTGCTCGCGCAGCGCGGCCATCACGTCGACCTGTTCGACGGCGCGGCCGAGATCGGCGGTCAGTTCAACATGGCGAAGCAGGTGCCGGGCAAGGAGGAGTTTCATGAGGCGCTGCGCTACTTCGGCCGCCAGGTCGAGCTGACCGGCGTGAACCTGCACCTGAACCGCCGCGTCGACGCGAGCGACCTGATCGCGGGCGGCTACGACGAGATCGTGCTCGCGACCGGCGTCGCGCCGCGCGACCCGAAGATTCCGGGGCAGGACGGGCCGAACGTGCTCAGCTATATCGACGTGCTCGCGGGCAAGCAGCCGGTCGGGCGGCGCGTCGCGGTGGTCGGCGCGGGCGGGATCGGCTTCGACGTGGCCGAATACCTGGTGCAGGACGGCGAATCGCCGGCGCTCGATCTGCCGGCGTGGAAGGCCGAGTGGGGCGTGACCGACCCGGCCGCGACGCGCGGCGGCGTGACGCGCGCGCAGGTCCTGGCGCCCGCGCGTGAAGTGACGCTGCTGCAGCGCAAGGCCGCGCCGCTCGGCAAGGGGCTCGGCAAGACGACCGGCTGGATTCACCGCGCGACGCTGAAGATGAAGCAGGTGAAGATGATCGGCGGCGTGAACTACGAATTGATCGACGCGCGCGGGCTGCACGTGTCGTACGGCGAGCAGCGCACCGATCACGAACTGATCGAAGCCGACACGATCGTGCTCTGCACGGGGCAGGAGCCGCAGCGCGCGCTGCTCGCGCCGTTGCAGGCGGCCGGGCGCCCGGTGCACCTGATCGGCGGCGCGGAGCTGGCCGCCGAACTCGATGCGAAGCGTGCGATCGATCAGGGCGCGCGGCTCGCGGCGCGGCTGTAACGGGACGGCCGCGCGTCGCGGCGGTCACTCCATCTCGACGCGTTGCGCCTCGCGCTCTTCCGCTTCCAGCATCGCCTTGACGATCAGGTAGACGGCGGGCAGATCGTCGTCGTCGCGTTTCCAGTCGACGGCTTCCTCGATGTCCGCGGCGACCATCCGGCTGTCGCGCAGCCGGATGAAGGCATCGACGACGGCCGGATCGTTGCGGTTCAGGAAGCCGGTGTTCGAGAACGCCAGCTCCTCGACATTCAGCAGCGCCTGCCAGCTCATCGTGCGGACGGCGGCCGGATGGCTGCGGCGCCGCAAGCCGAGCGCCCGCTGCGCGGGGCCGCCGACGACACGCTGAAGATCGACGACCGCCTGCCGCGCGGCGCGCTCGAAGTGGACGGGATTGAAGCCGGGTTGCTCGGGATCGAATGCGGATGACTGGAACATGGTCGCCTCACTAAAGACCGTCTCGGGTGACGGAATTCGGGTCAAATGACGCAGAAACACTGTAAATATATACAGTGATCGGCGCACTTTCAAGCCCCCGATGACAGCAGGCGGCAGCCGTCCGGCAACCGGGCCGGTTCAGACCGCCGCCGCGATCGTCTCCCGCAGCCACCGATGCGCCGGGTCGCGATGCACGCGTTCATGCCACAGCATCGACATTTCATAGCCGGGCACCTCGACCGGTGCGTCCACCACGCGCAACGCGGGCACGTCGCGCACCAGCCGCTCGGGCAGCATCGCGACGAGATCGGTGCTCGCGACGGCCGACATCACGAACAGGAAGTGCGGCACCGACAGCACGACGCGCCGCGTGGCGCCGACCCTCGCGAGCACTTCGTCCGTCACGCCGAAGAAGCCGCCGCCGTCGGGCGACACGATCACGTGTTCGAGCGTGCCGAACTGCGCGAGCGTCGGGCGCCGCTTCAGCTTCGGATGCCCGGCGCGGCCGATGAGCACGTAGCGTTCGACGAACAGCGGCAGGCGCCGCATGCCGGCCGGCGACCCGTCGCTCGTATGGAACACGAGGTCGATGCCGTTTCGTTCGGTATCCTGCTCGATGCGCGGCGGTACGAGTTCGACCACGGCGAGCCGCGTACCGGGCGCGGCCGAGCGCAGCGTATTCAGCGCGGGCAGCACGATCGTCGATTCGCCGTAGTCGGTCGCGGCCACGCGCCACGTGTTCGTCGCGGTCGCGGGATCGAACGGCGTGGCCGGCACCACCGCGCGCTCGATCGCTTCGAGCGCATCGCGCAACGGCTCGCGCAGCGCTTCCGCACGCGCGGTCGGCCGCATCCCGCGCGGCCCCGGCAGCAGCAGCGGATCGCCGAACAGGTCGCGCAGCTTCTGCAGCTGCACGCTGACCGACGGCTGCGACATGTTCAGCTTCCCGGCCGCGCGCGTGACGTTGTGCTCGGCCAGCAGCACGTCCAGCGTGACGAGCAGGTTCAGATCGAGCCGTCTGAGATTGTCCATGGCTATACCTGGAATATCAGGAATTCATTTCAAATATACCTTCGGCAGGCGCATCCTGCAGTCATTCAATCGACGGAGTGACGAACATGAATGTGCTGATCGTGTATGCCCATCCCGAACCGCGGTCTCTGAACGGCGCGTTGCGCGACTTTGCCGTCGGGCATCTCGAGGCGGCCGGCCACGCGGTGCAGGTGAGCGACCTGTACGCGATGAACTGGAAGGCGGCATTCGATGCGAACGACGTGACCGACCGTGCGCCCGGCGCGCGTTTCGATCCGTCGCTCGATTCGAAGCGCGCATTCGCGGCGGGCACGCAAAGCGACGACATCGCGCGCGAGCAGGAGAAGCTGAAGTGGGCCGACGCGGTGATCCTGCAGTTTCCGCTGTGGTGGTTCTCGATGCCGGCGATCATGAAGGGCTGGTTCGAGCGCGTGTATGCATACGGCTTTGCGTACGGGGTCGGCGAGCATTCCGATACGCACTGGGGCGATCGCTACGGCGAAGGCAGGATGACCGGCAAGCGGGCGATGGTGGTCGTCACGACGGGCGGGTGGGAGTCGCACTACAGCCCGCGCGGCATCAACGGGCCGATCGACGACGTGCTGTTCCCGATCCATCACGGCGTGCTGTATTACCCGGGGTTCGACGTGCTGCCGCCGTTCGTGATCTACCGGACGGGGAAGATGAACGACGCGCGCTTCGACGAAACGCGCGCGGCGCTCGGCCGGCGTCTCGACGATCTGTGGACCACGCCGCCGATTCCGTTCCGTCGGCAGAACGCGGGGGAATACGCGATTCCGGCGCTGACGCTGAAGGACGACATCGCGCCGGGGCAGGCGGGATTCGCGGTTCATCTGGCCGCATGACGGCAGCCGCGCATCGCGTGCGCGGCGACACGGACGACCGTTCCCAAACGCAAAGCGACACGAGCGGCCCGCGAGACTTCACCGGCCGCTCGTGTCGTAGATCGCGCGGCCGTGGGGCACGGCCGCGATTCATCGTGGCTCAGCGATCGTCGTCCCGGATCGACGAAGGGTGCCGGCACAGCGCCCGCACGTCCATCTCCATGTACGGGAACAGCGGCAACTGGCTCAGCAGGTCATGCAGCTGCTGCACGCTTTCAACGTCGAAGATGCTGACGTTCGCGTACTGCCCGGCGATCCGCCACAGATGCCGCCAGACGCCTTCGTTCATCAGCCGCTGGCACATCGCCTTTTCTTCCGCCTTCAGCGTGGCCGCCTTGACCGGATCCATGTCCGCCGGCAGACGAACGGTCATTTCCACATGAAACAGCATCCTGCACTCCTTGAATGATCGATGCGTCGAACGCGGCGCGCGCTCAGGCCTGTGCGCGTGCGCGCTCGACTTCGCTGCCCGGCACGTGCTGCTTGTCCTTGAGCAGCGAGAAATCGAAGTCGATCAGCGCGAACTGCCCGTCGACGCCATACGGCTTGCCTTCCGCGCCTTCGGCCTGCTTGACCGGCGGGATCAGCCCGTCGCGCGTCGCGAACGCGAAGTCGTCCCACAGATGCGGATCGCCGTCGATGTTGATCTGCGTCGTCAGCTTACGATAACCGTCGGCCGAAACGAAGAAGTGAATGTGCGCCGGACGGTGGCCGTGGCGGCCGAGCTGGTCGAGCAGCTGCTCGGTCTTGCTGCCCGGCGGCACGCTGTAGCCGACCGGCAGCACGCTGCGGAAGCTGTAGCGGCCGTCGGCGTCGGTCCGGATCGAGCGGCGCAGGTTGAACGCGGGCTGCGACTGATCGAAGTACGAGTAGTTGCCCAGATGGTTCGCGTGCCACACCTCGACGAGCGCGTTCGCGAGCGGCGCGCCGTTCTCGCCGAGCACCCGGCCGCGCATGATCAGCGTCTGGCCCGGATCGGTGCCGTCGTCGAGACGCGCGTGGCCGACCGATTCCGGCGCACCGGCGACGTACAGCGGCCCTTCGATCGTGCGCGGCGTGCCGCCCTGGATGCCGGCCTTTTCCTCGGCCTCGTCCATCCGCACGTCGAGGAAGCGCTCGAGGCCGAGGCCCGCGGCGATCAGCCCGAATTCGCGGCCGGCTTCGTTCAGGTAGTTCAGCGCGGTCCAGAACTCGCTCGGCTGCACGTCGAAGTCCTCGATCGTGTAGCAGATATCCTTCACGATCCGGTTGACGATCGCGCGCACGCGCGGGTTGCCGGGTTTCTCGGCGGCGTCGTCGAAGGTCTTCAGCAGTGCGTCGATGGCTTGCTTGTTCATCTGTGTCTCCGGTTTCGGTTGTCGTGTGGGGATCAGCGGGCGTCGCGTCGCATCCGTTCGATGCGGGCCCAGTCGAAGGTGATGCCGAGGCCGGGCGCGGCCGGCAGATGCAGCTTGAAATCCTGATAGCGCAGCGGCTCGACGAGGATTTCCTCGGTGAGCAGCAGCGGGCCGAACAGTTCGGTGCCCCATTTCAGCGAATCGAACGTGCTGAACAGCTGCGCGGACGCCATCGTGCCGGCCGCGCCTTCGAGCATCGTGCCGCCGTACAGCTCGATGCCGGCCGCCGCGGCGATCGACGCGACGCTCGCCGCGCCCTGCAGGCCGCCCGACTGCGCGATCTTCACCGCGAACACGTCGGCCGCGCGGTCCTGCGCGAGTGCGAACGCGTCGACCGGGCCGTGCAGCGCCTCGTCGGCCATGATCGGCACCTGCGCGAGCTGCGTGAGGCGTTTGAGCCCCGCGCGGTTGGTCGCGGCGATCGGCTGCTCGACGAGGCTCACGCCGGCTTCGGCCAGCCGCGCGCCGGCCCAGATCGCATCGGTTTCGCTCCAGGCCTGGTTCACGTCGACGCGCACGTCGCCGCGCTCGCCGAGCGCACGCTTGATCGCGACCACGTGCGCCACGTCGTCGGCAACCGCGTTCGAGCCGATCTTCAGCTTGAACGCACGATGGCGGCGCGCGTCGAGCATCGCTTCGGCCTCCGCGATGTCGCGCTGCGTGTCGCCGCTCGCGAGCGTCCAGGCGACATCGACCGCATCGGTCCGGCGGCCGCCGAACAGCTCGGACAGCGGCACGCCGAGGCGCCGCGCCTGCGCGTCGAACAGCGCGGTCTCGATCGCGCACTTCGCGAAACGGTTGCCCTGGAACAGCTTGCGCGCACGCGCCAGCGCGGCGCCGGGGCGTGTCGCGTCCATGCCCTGCAGCAGCGGCGCGAAGTAGGTGTCGATGTTGACCTTGATGCTTTCGGGGCTCTCCTCGCCGTAGGCGAGGCCGCCGATGGTCGTCGCCTCGCCGACGCCTTCGATACCGTCCGTGCATCGAACCCGGACCAGCACGAGGGTCTGGCAATTCATCGTCGCGACCGACAGTTTGTGGGGCCGGATCGTCGGCACGTCGACGAGCAGCGTGTCGATGCGTTCGATGGTGGCGGCAGTTGCTATCATGCGATTCCTCCTGTTGGTGCACATGGTAGGAATTCCCGCCCCGCGTCGTCCAACACTCTTTCCGACTACTTCCATACCTTTGAGGCATGAAATGGAATTGCGTCAGCTCCGCTACTTCATCGCCGTCGCCGAGGAAATGAACATCACGCGGGCGGCGGAGCGGCTGCACATGACGCAGCCGCCGCTGAGCCGCCAGCTCCAGGCGATCGAGGACGAAATCGGGTTGCCGCTGTTCGAGCGCGGCGCGCGGCCGCTGAAGCTGACCGATGCGGGGCGCGTGTTCTATGCGCAGGCGAAGCGCCTCGTCGACCAGGCCGACGAGCTCGGCCCGCTGACGCGGCGGCTTGCGCAGCTGTCGGAGCGGATCGTGATCGGCTTCGTGCCGTCGACGCTGTACGGCGCGCTGCCGGACGTGATCCGCGCGTTTCGCGAGGCGCAGCCGGACGTCGAGCTGTCGCTGATCGAAATGTTCACGCTCGAACAGCTCGGCGCGCTGAAGGGCGGGCGGATCGACGTCGGGTTCGGCCGCCTGCGCTTCGACGACGACCAGCTGGTGCGCGAGGCGCTGATCGAGGAAAAGCTGATCGCGGCGCTGCCGGTCGGGCATCCGCTCGCCGATCCGGCCCGGCCGCTGACGCTCGCGGATATCGCGAACGAGACGATGATCGTCTACCCGAGCACGCCGCGGCCGAGCTTCGCCGATCAGCAGCTGTCCGCGCTGCGCGACGGCGCGGTCGTGCCGGCGGCCGTTCACGAGGTACGCGAGTTGCAGACGGCGCTCGGGCTCGTCGCCGCGCAGGTCGGCGTGTCGCTGGTGCCGGAGAGTGTGGAGGGCGTGCGCGTGCGGGGCGTCGTCTACCGGCGGCTGCCGGAGCCGGCCGCGACGTCGCCGATCATCATGAGTCGCCGGCTGCACGGCGAAAGCGCGGCCACGGCGGCGTTCTGCGCGATTGCGCGGGAGATGATCGCGCCGGCGGCGCAATGACCGCCGTGGGTGCGATGAATCGCAACTAACGGTCTGTTTGGGCGGGCGCCGCCGAATGGGGCGAGGGCGGTGCGGCGCGATGCCGTTGCGGCTCGCGCGACAGCCGGCCGGCCAGCCTGGCGGTCGCGGCTACCGCTTCGCGTCGAGCGTCTCCGACGGCGATTCGCCGAACTTTTCCCGATACGCGATCGCGAAGCGTCCGAGGTGCGTAAACCCGCAATCGAGCGCGACTTCGGCGATCCGCCGGCCGGCCGCCGCGCCGCGCAGCAGCTCGCGCGCATGGTCGAGCCGCGTCGCGCGCAGGTATTGCATCGGGCTCATGCCGCGGAACTGCAGGAAAGCGTCGCGCAGCGTCCGTTCGGGCACGTTGGCGGCCTGGACGATATCGGCGAGCTGCAGCGGCTGCGCATAGTGCGCGTTCACGAACTCCTGCGCGCGCCGCACGAAGCCCGGCGCGGGGTCGCGGTGCGTCGCGCGCAGCACCGACGGCGGATGGCCTTCGATCAGCAGGTCGATCAGCAAATGCTCGAGCTGCGACGCGACACGCGGGTTCGCGTTCGCGCGCTCGAGCAGTTCGGGCGATCGCGCGACAAGCATCAGTTGCTGGCGCCACGCGGAAAGCGCGGCGTCGCTGATGTGCAGCACGGGGTCGAGCGTCGCGCGCGGGTCGCCGGTCAGTGCGCCGACGGTCGCCGCGTCGATGCGCAGCACGAACTGCTCGCAATCGGCCGACAGCACCGCGTCGAAGCGCTCGCCGGGCGCGCACAGCACGCCGGTCTGGCCGTCGACGCCGAGCTGCCGCCCCATCGCGCGCACCTCGGCCTGGCCGGACAGGCAGAACATCAGCAGGTAATAGCCGTCGACCGCGTCGACCTGCACGCGCATCGCGTCGCCGAATGCGATCGTGCCGATCCCGAGCCCGCCCAGCTTGACGAAATCCATGTGCGACGCGCCGTGCACGCGGCCGTTCGGCAGCAGTGCATGCGGCTGCATCACGCGCGAGATGCGCTCGCGCGTCTCGTCGAGATCGCGGGATTCGAACAGCCGGTGCGCGCGCAGCGCGGACGGCTCGAACGACGTTGGGGACATGGGCCTCAGCCTTGGTATGGGCGACGCGCGCTTCGATCCGACGAATGGGTCGCGATCGTGCGCCGGGTCGCGTGTGCCGTCATGCTAGCGCAGAAATCCGCCGAAAGTGGATATTGCGCCGCCGCAATCGCACTTTCCGGATAGACGACGAATATTAGCTTTTCAAAAATCGGCTCCATGCATTCAACGAAATCGATCGACAAGGAGTCCGACATGGAGCAGACAGAATCGCCCGTCGTTTTCGCCGAGCGCGGCGACGCATCCGATGTGACCTTTCCGCACGACGACGGCTCGCGCGTGCCGTACAAGGTGTTCAGCTCGCGTGCGGTCTACGATCGCGAGCAGGAGCGCATCTTCCGCGGACCGACATGGAACTTTGTCGCGCTCGAAGCGGAAATCCCGAAGGCCGGCGACTTCAAGAGCACGTTCGTCGGCGACACGCCGGTGGTCGTCACGCGCGCCGAGGACGGCACGCTCTCGGCGTGGGTGAACCGCTGCGCGCATCGCGGCGCGCAGGTGTGCCGCAAGTCGCGCGGCAACGCGAGTTCGCACACGTGCGTGTATCACCAGTGGAGCTTCGACAGCCAGGGCAACCTGCTCGGCGTGCCGTTCCGGCGCGGCCAGAAGGGGATGACCGGGATGCCGGCCGACTTCGACCCGAAGCAGCACGGGCTGCGCAAGCTGCGCGTCGACAGCTATCGCGGGCTCGTGTTCGCGACCTTCAGCGACGCCGTCGCGCCGCTGCCCGAGTATCTCGGCGAGCAGATGCGCCCGTGGATCGACCGGATCTTCCACAAGCCGATCGAGTATCTCGGCTGCACGCGCCAGTATTCGAAGTCGAACTGGAAGCTGTACATGGAGAACGTGAAGGACCCGTATCACGCGAGCATGCTGCACCTGTTCCATACGACCTTCAACATCTTCCGCGTCGGGATGAAGGCGCGTTCGATTCCGGACGCGAACCACGGGCTGCACAGCATCATCACCGTGACGAAGACGAACGACGACACGTCGGCCGCGTACAAGCAGCAGAACATCCGGTCGTTCGACGAGGGTTTCCATCTCGAGGACGAATCGATCCTCGATCTCGTGTCGGAATACGACGAGGACTGCACCAACCATATCCAGCCGATCTTCCCGCAGCTCGTGATCCAGCAGATCCACAACACGCTGGTCGCGCGGCAGATCCTGCCGAAGGGTCCCGACAACTTCGAGCTGATCTTTCACTTCTTCGGGTACGCGGACGACACGCCCGAGCTGCGCGCATTGCGCATCAAGCAGGCGAACCTCGTCGGGCCGGCCGGCTACATCTCGATGGAAGACACCGAAGCGACTGAACTCGTGCAGCGCGGCACGATACGCGATGCCGATGCGACGTCGGTGATCGAGATGTCGCGCGGCAATCCGGACCAGCAGGACACGGTGATCACCGAAAGCCTGATCCGCAAGTTCTGGGTCGGCTACCAGAAGCTGATGGGCTATTGAGGCGGGAGCGAAAAATGACGGAAGACATGAAGACCTGGTTCGAGATTTACATACTCCAGAACCGCTATATCGGGCACCTCGACAACGACCGGCTCGAACACTGGCCGGAGATGTTCACCGAGGACTGCACGTACGAGATCGTGCCGAAGGAGAACGCCGATCTCGGGCTGCCGGTCGGGATCGTCCACTGCACGAACCAGCGGATGCTGCGCGATCGCGTGGTGTCGCTGCGGCACGCGAACATCTACGAGGAGCACACGTACCGGCACATGACGTCGGGCCTGACGATCGTCGCGGAACGCGACGGCGAGATCGACACCGAGAGCAACTACGTCGTCGTGCAGACGCGCAGCAACGGCGAGTCGAACGTGTACCAGGCCGGCAAGTACTACGACACGGTCGTGCGCACGCCCGACGGGCTGCGCTACAAGACCAAGCGGGTGATCTACGACACGTCGCGCGTGCAGACGCTGCTCGCGACGCCGATCTGACGAAGCAAGGAAACGACATGACCGAAGCAACGCTGGCCGAGTGGCATCCGCTCGGCGCTTTCGACGAATTCTCCGAAGACGAACCGGCGGCGCGCGTCGCCGGCCAGAAGCCGATCGCCGTGTTCCGGATCGGCGACGAACTGTTCGCGATGCACGACCTCTGCACGCACGGCCATGCGCGGCTGTCCGAAGGTTACGTGGAGGACGGCTGCGTCGAGTGCCCGCTGCACCAGGGGCTGATCGACATCCGCACCGGTGCGCCGAAATGCGCGCCGATCACCGAGCCGGTAAGGACCTATCCGATCCGGATCGTCGACGGGCAGGTGGAAGTCAATGTCGGCTGATCCGTTCGTGATCGTCGGCGCCGGCCATGCGGCGCGGCGCACGGCCGAAGCGCTGCGCGAACGCGATGCGGCGGCGCGCATCGTGATGATCGGCGCGGAGCGCGCGCTGCCGTACGACCGGCCGGCGCTGTCGAAGGATGCGCTGCTGACGGACGGCGGCGAGCAGCGTGCGTTCGTGCGCGACGCGGCGTGGTACGACGCGCAGCGCATCGAGCTGCGGCTCGGCACGCGCGTCGACGCGATCGAGCGTGAGGCGCGGCGCGTACGGCTCGACGACGGCACGACGCTGCCATACGCGCGGCTCGTGCTCGCGACGGGGTCGCGCGTGCGCACGTTCGGCGGTGCGGTCGACGAAGGCGTCGTGCCGCACTACGTTCGCACGGTCGACGATGCGCGTGCGTTGCGTGCACGACTGGCACCGGGCCGCCGCGTGGCGGTGCTCGGCGGCGGCTTCATCGGCCTCGAGGTCGCGGCGGCGGCACGCCAGCTCGGCTGCGACGTGACGGTGATCGATCCGGCGCCGCGCTTGCTGCAGCGCGCGCTGCCGGAGGTGGTCGGTGCGTATGCGCGTCGGTTGCACGACGCGCGTGGCGTGGCGTTCCGGATGGCGACGCTGCCGCGTGCGATCCGCCGCGCGCCGGGCGGCGGCGCGATCGTCGAGACCGATCGCGGCGACGTGCCGGCCGATATCGTCGTGGTCGGCATCGGCGTGGTACCGAACGTCGAGCTTGCGCAGGCGGCGGGGCTCGACGTCGACAACGGGATACGCGTCGACGCGGGTTGCCGTACGGCCGATCCGGCGATCTTCGCGGCGGGCGAGGTGACGATGCACTTCAATCCGCTGCTGGGGCGCCACGTACGGATCGAGTCGTGGCAGGTGGCCGAAAACCAGCCGGCCGTCGCGGCGGCGAACCTGCTCGGTGCCGACGAAACCTATGGCGAGCTGCCGTGGCTGTGGTCCGATCAGTACGACTGCAACCTGCAGATGCTCGGGCTGTTCGGCGGCGAACGCACGATCGTCGTGCGCGGCGATCCGGCGAGCGGGCCGTTCACGGTGTTCGGGCTTGGCGACGACGGCAGGATCGTCGCGGTGGCCGCGGCGAACCTCGGGCGCGACATCGGCGCATCGCGCCGGCTGATCGCGGCAGGGGCGGTGCCCGACCCGGCGAAGCTGGCCGATCCGGCGGTGAACCTGAAGACATTCCTGTAACGGCGGCGCGCGCGGTGTGCGTGCACCGCATGCGCCTGCGCGGCCCGCGCGTTTGTCGGTTGCGGCGAAATCGGGGATATTAGCGGCATCGCCGATCCGCCGGTCCGCCATGACGCCAGACAAAGCCCTCGAACTGAAACGCAGCAAGCGCCGCGCGCTGTGGCTGCTGCTGGCCGCCGTCGCGGTGTTCGTCACGACGATCCTGCTGCCGCGCGGCCCGTGGGTCGACGGCTTCAAGGCCGTGGCCGAAGCCGCGATGGTCGGCGCGCTCGCCGACTGGTTCGCGGTCGTCGCGCTGTTCCGCCGCGTGCCGATTCCGTTCGTGTCGCGCCATACCGAGATCATTCCGAAGAACAAGGACAAGATCGCCGACAATCTCGCGGTGTTCGTGCGCGAGAAGTTCCTCGGCCCCGACGCGCTCGCCGCGCAGATCCGCCAGCACGATCCGGCGCGGAAACTCGGTGCGTGGCTCGGCGAGCCGGCGAACACCGATGCGCTCGGCGGCTACGTGACGAGGCTGATGAGTTTCGCGCTCGACATGACCGACGACGCGCGGATCCAGACGTTCGTGCACGACGCGTTCCGCGCGGTGCTCGACCGGGTCGACCTGTCGCAGTCGGCCGGCGCGATCCTCGATACGCTGACGAAGGACGGCCGCCACCAGGCGCTGCTCGACGACGCGATCGAACAGGTGGTGGACGTGCTCGACAAGGAGGAGAACCGCGAGGTGATCGCGGGCTTCATCGTCGAATGGCTGAAGACGCAATACCCGAAGGTCGAGAAGATCATGCCGACGCAATGGTTCGGCGAGAACGGCGCGCGGATGCTCGCGAGCGCGGTGAGCCGCGTGCTCGAAGGCGTGGCGGCCGACCCCGAGCACGAGCTGCGGCAGCGCTTCGACCGGACGGTCGCGCGACTGACCGAGCGGCTGAAGCACGATCCGGCGTTCGTCGCGAAGGGCGAGGAGATCAAGCGCTATATCCGCGACGGCGATGCATTCAACGAGTATGCGCGCGACTTGTGGGACCAGTTGCGCGCGTGGCTGAAGGCCGATCTTGCCCGCGCCGATTCGGCGCTGCACCGGCAGGCCGCGACGCTGGGCGGCTGGCTCGGCGCGCGGCTGTCGGAGAGCCCGGCGCTGCGCGCGTCGCTGAACGAGCATGTCGAGAAGGCCGTGCACGAGATGGCGCCGGATTTCGCCGATTTCCTGATGCGCCACATTCGCGATACGGTGCGCAACTGGGATGCGCGCGAGATGTCGCGGCAGATCGAATTGAACATCGGCAAGGATCTGCAGTACATCCGCATCAACGGCACGCTGGTCGGCGGGCTGATCGGGCTCGGGCTGTATCTGGTGTCGCTGGTGCCGCGCTGGGCGGCGGGGTGGCTGCCTTGACGCGCCCATGCCGTTGAACGGCGGCGCCGGCGCGGCCACGAGCACCGCACAACGGGCGCGATGCCGGGCACGCGCTTTTTTTGTCATGCGTGCGCTTTCGCGCCGTGCAGCTGCAGGCCGAGCGCCTTGATGACTTTCAGGATCGTGCCGAAGCTCGGATTGCCGTCGTGCGACAGCGCCTTGTACAACCCTTCGCGCGACAGGCCCGCATCGCGCGCGACCTGCGACATGCCGCGTGCGCGTGTGATCACGCCGAGCGCGTGCGCGATGAAGGCCGGATCGTCGCCGGCTTCCTGCAGGCAGGCCTCGAAGTAGTCGGCCATGTCGTCTGCGGTTTTCAGGGGTTCGGCCGAATCCCACGGCCGGGTGCGGATCTTGTCCATCGATCACTCCATGTCGAGGCGCGCGAGCATCGCGTGCGCGGCGCGTATGTCGGCCTGTTGCGTCGATTGATCGCCGCCGCAGCGCAGGATGACCCGGATCGGTCCGCGCCGGACGGAGTAGACGCGATAGCCGGGGCCATGATCGATCCGCATTTCGACGACCGGCGAGCCGGCGGACTTCCAGTCGCCGGGGTTGCCCATCGACAGGCGGTCGATGCGAGCCTGGATGCGGCGCTTCGCGACGCGATCCTGCCGGCCGGCAAACCAGGTGTCGAAGACGTCGCTGGTTCGGGCACTGAACGTAGGTGCACGGTAGGGCGCCGATGGCAGTATGTAAACCATGGTTCACAGAAAAAAGGGGGGTGGCAAGTCGTTTCGCGGCTGCTGCGGTAGGGCCGTCCGCCTCGCTTGGGTGCCGATTGGCCGTTCGGCCGAAGTCGAAATCTTTCGAATCCGTCTACAATCAAACACATCCTTGCCGCTCGTGCATGCTCGTCGCGCACGGGTGGGTCCGTTCGTCCTCCGACATCCGGGGGCGCCGCCGCGCATCGTTCGTCGCGCGGCGGGAAGTGCCGTGGTCTGTGTCCAGTAGGTAGAGCGTCCGCGTGCCGTAGGCCGGCGCGCGTCATGTACGCCGCGCGCCCGTAGGCCGGGCAGGCGGCATAACCGAGAGTCCCCCATGAAAGCATCGGATCTGTTCGTGAAGGCGCTGGAAGCCGAAGGCGTCGAGTACGTGTTCGGTATTCCCGGCGAAGAAAACCTCGATCTGCTCGAATCGCTGCGGCGATCGAAGATCAAGCTCGTGCTGACCCGGCACGAGCAGGCGGCCGGGTTCATGGCCGCCACCTACGGCCGCCTGACGGGCCGCACCGGCGTGTGTCTCGCGACGCTCGGGCCGGGTGCGACGAACTTCGTCACGGCCGCCGCGTATGCGCAGCTCGGCGGCATGCCGATGCTGATGATCACCGGGCAGAAGCCGATCAAGTCGAGCAAGCAGGGCCACTTCCAGATCGTCGACGTGGTGGACATGATGCAGCCGCTCACGAAATTCACGCGGCAGATCGTGTCGATCGGCAATATCCCGTCGGCCGTGCGCGAGGCGTTCCGCCGCGCGGAGGAGGAGCGCCCGGGCGCGGCGCACCTCGAATTGCCGGAAGACATCGCGCACGAGGAGGGCGACGGCAAGCCGATCCCGCGCAGCTACAGCCGGCGGCCGGTGGCCGAGGAGAAGGCGGTCGCGCGTGCGGTCGACGCGATCCAGGCCGCCCGCCATCCGCTGCTGATGATCGGCGCGGGCGGCAACCGCAAGACCACCTGCAAGATGCTGCTCGAATTCGTCGACAAGACGGGCATCCCGTTCTTCACCACGCAGATGGGCAAGGGCGTGATCGACGAGACCCATCCGCTGTGGCTCGGCAATGCGACGCTGTCCGACGGCGATTTCGTGCATCGCGCGATCGAGCATGCGGACTGCATCATCAACGTCGGCCACGACGTGATCGAGAAGCCGCCGTTCTTCATGCGCACCGACGACAAGACGGTGATCCACGTGAACTTCCTCGGCGCGCAGGTCGATCCCGTCTATTTCCCGCAGATCGAAGTGGTCGGCGACATCGCGAATGCCGTGTGGCAAATGAAAGAGGCCATGTCGCCGCAGCCGCACTGGGATTTCGCGCGCTTCGCGATGATCAAGGAGCATTTCGACGCCCATCTGGAGAAGGGCCAGCACGATCCGCGCTTCCCGATGTACCCGGTGCGGATCGTCAACGACCTGTACAACGCGCTGCCGGTCGACGGCATCGTCTGTCTCGACAACGGGATGTACAAGATCTGGTTCGCGCGCTACTGGCGTGCGCACGAGCCGAATTCGCTGCTGCTCGACAACGCGCTCGCGTCGATGGGCGCCGGCCTGCCGTCGGCGATCGCGACGAAGATCGTGCATCCGCAGCGCAAGGTGATCGCCGTGTGCGGCGACGGCGGCTTCATGATGAATTCGCAGGAGCTCGAGACGGCCGTGCGGCTGAAGCTCGACCTCGTCGTGATGATCCTGCGCGACGACGCGTTCGGGATGATTCGCTGGAAGCAGGAGAACATGAATTTCCCCGATTACGCGATGACGCTGCAGAACCCCGATTTCGTGTCGTATGCGCAAAGCTACGGCGCGCACGGGCATCGTGTCGAATCGGCCGACGATCTCGAGCCGCTGCTGCGCGAGTGCTTCTCGTCGCCGGGCGTGCACGTGATCGACGTGCCGATCGATTACTCGGACAACGAGCGCGTGCTGAACCGCGAGATCAAGCGCCTGTCGGCACAGCTCTGAATACCCCGTTCACCGGAAGGAGTCGTTCCATGTTGAAGGAAACCTATCCGTACTACCTCGCCAACGAAGCCGTCTACGCGAACACCGATCTGGAGGTCACGGACAAGTTCAGCGGCAAGGTCGCGACGCGCGTCGCGCTGGCCGATGCGAAGGCGATCGATGCGGCGATCGGCGCGGCGGTCGCCGCCGCGAAGCCGATGCGCGAGATGCCGGCCTTCAGGCGGCAGGCCGTGCTCGACCATTGCGTCGCGCGCTTTCGCGAGCGCTTCGACGAACTGGCCGAGGCGTTGTGCATCGAGGCCGGCAAGCCGATCAACGATTCGAAGGGCGAAGTGACGCGGCTGATCGACACGTTCCGCGTCGCCGCGGAGGAATCGGTGCGGATCGACGGCGAGATCGTCAACCTCGAAATTTCCGCGCGTGCGCAGGGTTATACGGGGTACGTGAAGCGCGTGCCGATCGGCCCGTGTTCGTTCATCTCGCCGTTCAACTTCCCGCTGAACCTTGCCGCGCACAAGGTCGCGCCCGCGCTCGCGGCCGGCTGCCCGTTCGTGCTGAAGCCCGCGAGCCGCACGCCGATCGGCGCGTTGATCATCGGCGAGGTGCTCGCGGAAACCGACCTGCCGAAGGGCGCGTTCTCCGTGCTGCCCGCGCATCGCGACGGCGCCGACCTGTTTACGACCGACGAGCGTTTCAAGCTGCTGTCGTTCACGGGTTCGCCGGCCGTCGGCTGGGCGCTGAAGGAGAAGGCGGGCAAGAAGAAAGTCGTGCTGGAACTGGGCGGCAACGCGGCCGCGATCGTCGATGCGGATCAGCGCGACCGGCTCGACTACGTGGTCGAGCGTCTCGCGTTCGGCGCGTACTACCAGTCGGGCCAGAGCTGCATCGGCGTGCAGCGGATCCTCGTGCATGCCGATCTTTACGACGCGCTGCGCGAGAAGCTGATCGCGAAGACGCGTTCGCTGAAGATGGGCGACCCGAAGGATCCGTCGACGTTCGTCGGCCCGATGATCTCCGAATCGGAGTCGCGCCGGCTGTCGGGCTGGATGGACGCGGCCGTCGCGGCGGGCGCGAAGATCGTCGCGGGCGGCAAGGTCGACGGCGCGATGTTCGAGGCGACGCTGCTGGAAAACGTCGGGCACGAGCAGGACCTGTACCGGAAGGAGGCATTCGGCCCGGTCGCGATCCTCGAGAAGTTCGACCGCTTCGACGATGCGCTCGCCCGCGTGAACGACAGCGACTTCGGGCTTCAGGCCGGCGTGTTCACCGATTCGCTCACGCATGCGCAGCGCGCGTGGGATGAACTGGAAGTCGGCGGCGTCGTGATCAACGACGTGCCGTCGTTCCGCGTCGACAACATGCCGTACGGCGGCGTGAAGGATTCGGGCCTCGGCCGCGAAGGGGTCCGCTACGCGATCGAGGACATGACCGAACCGCGGCTGATGGTCGTGCGGCGCCGATAACGCGCCGGCTGCGGCGTCAGTCCGCAACGGCACGCAGGCGGGCGATCGGGCCGGCTTGCGTGCCGTTTTCATTGCGCCGCGCGCATCGGTCCGGCATCGCGCGCGTACCGCCGCGCGGCGGGCCGCCCGCAGCGCGCTCGACTGCGGGCCTCGCCTCGTGATGTAATCGCGCCAAACTGCGGACCGGGGCACGGCACCGGAAAGCGCGAATTCATTCTTCACGAGGTCGATTCATGTCCCCCGTCTCGGCATTCAAGCTGGTTCTGTTGTCATTCCTGGCGATCGTCGCGCTCGAATGCATCGCCAAGCGGTTGCGGTTGCCGCCCGCGGCCGCGCTGCTGATCGGCGGTATCGGGATCGCATTTATTCCCGGCCTGCCGCCGATCAACCTCGATCCCGAGCTGGTGCTGCTGGTGTTCCTGCCGCCGCTGCTGATGGACGGCGCGTACTTCTCCGTATGGGAAGAGTTCAAGCGTAACGTCGGCGGTATCCTGATGCTCGCGATCGGCGCGGTCGTCTTCACGACGTTCGCGGTCGGTTTCGCCGTGCACTGGGTCGTGCCGGCGCTGCCGTGGGCCGCGTGCTTCGCGCTCGGCGCGATCGTGTCGCCGCCCGACGCGGTCGCCGCGAAAGCCGTGCTCGAACGTGTCGCGCTGCCGCGCCGGCTGATGGTGCTGCTCGAAGGCGAGAGCCTGCTGAACGACGCGGCCGGCCTCGTGCTGTTCCGCTTCGCGGTCGCGGCCGCCCTCACCGGTGCGTTCAGCCTCGAGCATGCGGTCGTGCGTTTCGCGGAACTCGGGCTCGGCGGCGTGGTGGTCGGCTTCGTGATCGGCCGGCTCGTCGTGTGGTTCCTGAAGCTGCTCGACGACGACTATCTCGTGATCACCGTCGCGGTGATCGCCGGCTGGATCGCGTACATCGCGGGCGAAATGGTCGAGGTGTCGGGCGTGATCGCGACGGTCACGGCCGGCATGATCATCGGCTGGCATCAGCACGAGGTGTTCTCGGCCGCCGTGCGCACGCGCGGCACCGCATTCTGGCAGGTCATCGTGTTCCTGCTCGAAGCGATGGTGTTCGTGCTGATCGGGCTGTCGCTGCGCGGCGCGATTCACCGGCTCGGCGGTTTCGAGCAGGTGCTTGCCACGATGGTGCCGCCGGTGGTCGCGGTGCTGGCGGCGGTGATCGTGTCGCGCTTCGTGTGGATCTACGCGGTCGAGGCGCTGAAGTGGCCGGTGCGCGGGATCGCACGGCGCGGCGAAGCGCCCGACTGGAAGGCCGCGACGATCATGAGCTGGGCCGGGATGCGCGGGGTCGTGACGCTCGCGATCGCGCTGTCGCTGCCCGAGGCGTTGCCCGGCCGCGACGTGATCCTGGTCGCGTCGTTCGCGGTGATCCTCGTCACCGTGCTGCTGCAGGGCACGACGATCGGGCCGTTGATCCGGCTGCTGCGCCTGCCGCAGCGCGAGGAGCGCGCCGCGCACCATCTGACCGAGCCGCAGACGTGGGCGCACGTCGAGGCCGCGCAGCTCGCGGCGATCCAGCCGCTCGTGCGCGACGAGCACGGCGTCGTGATCCATCCGCGCCTGCTCGAGCAGTACACGTATCGCGCGGAGCTGACCGAACGCTCGAAGAACGAACCCGAGTACCCGGCGGAAGTGCGCACCGCGCACTACGACGTCGTGCTGGCCGCGATCAGGGCCGGGCGTGCCGAACTGTTGCGCCTGCATCGGTCGGGGCGCATCCACGACGAGATGCTGCACACGCTCGAACGCGATCTCGACCTGCAGGAAGTGTCCGCGCAGCACGCGCGCGGGTAAGCGGGCGCGACCCGCTATCCCACGGGCCGGCGTTCTGCCGGCCCTGCACCGCGCGCGGCCGATCCTTCCCCGCCGCGCGATGTTGCTCCCGCCCACCAGCCGATTCGACCTGTCGGAATCCGGCCCTCAATACCACCGGCAAACAGCCTTGCAGACCATGCAAGCCTTATGGCGCCGGTCTCGCAAACGTTATCGTCTTTCGAATCCGGAAATGATCAGATTTATCTGATTCCGTCTCTTTCTGCATATTTGGCAAAACTAAACCGGAAGGAGATAGATGCTGTGTTCTAATTTCATTTAGAATCAGCCGGTTATCTTTATTGAGAGAAAGAATGCGGAGGTAATGCGGTTGCCGATGAGGAAGGAATCGGCGTCTCAAGCCCCGCAAGGCAGTGCCGACAGGCCAAATCGGCGGAATCAGGCGGGTTTTTCAACCGCCAAAATAAGATAGTGTCCAAGTCGGATAAACAACTCCTATGAAAGAATCGATTGGAGATTCGGCGTTTGAAACTGTATTTATGAAAGAATCGAGCAGTGATAATGCCTCGGATTGCCTTGAATCGGGGTTATCGGTCCTTCTGGTCGACGATCAACCGTTCGTCGGCGAGGTGATCCGCCGCGCGCTGCGCAGCGAGCACGACATCGATCTGCACGTGTGTACCGACGCGCACCGGGCGATGGCGGTCGCGCGCGACGTGAAGCCGACGGTGATCCTGCAGGACCTCGTGATGCCGGAGATCGACGGCCTCGATCTCGTCCGCGCGTGGCGCGCCGACGCCGGCACCGCGCGGGTGCCGATCATCGTGCTGTCCGCGAAGGAGGAGCCGATCGTCAAGCGCGAGGCGTTCATCGCCGGCGCGAACGACTATCTGGTGAAGCTCCCCGACGCGATGGAGCTGACCGCGCGCATCCGCTATCACTCGAATTCGTACCTGATGTCCCGGCAGCGCGACGAGGCGCTCGATTTCCTGTCGCACGACATGCGTTCCCCGCAGACGTCGATCCTCGCGCTGCTCGATGTCTACCGCGCCGAACACGGCGACATGCCGGCGATCATGGAGCGCATCGCCGGCCATGCGCGGCGTGCGCTGGCGCTTGCCGACGGCTTCATCCACCTGACCCGCGCGCAGTCCGAGCGCCGCGCGCACGAGGTCTTGAGCCTCAACGAGATCGTGGTCGATGCCGTCGACCAGCTGTGGGAGAAAGCGGCCGGGCTCGGCTGCCGGGTCGTCGCGCACGTGCCCGACACCGAGTGCGTGACGATGGGCGACCGCATGATGCTCACGCGCGCGGTCGCGAACCTGATCGACAACGGACTGAAGTACGGCCCGGCCGGTACGGACGTGCACTGCACGCTGAGCAGCGAGGACGGCGCCTGGCTGATCGGCGTCGAGGATGGCGGCGCCGGCATCGCGCCCGAGCAGCGCACGGCCGCGACCGAGTCGTTCGTGCAGCTCGAAACCGTGAACGGCGCGGCGCGCGGCGGCTTCGGCCTCGGGCTTGCGTTCGTGCGCGCGACGGCGGCGCGGCATCGCGGCCAGATCCTGATGCGCAATACGGCGCGCGGCTTCATGGTCGCGCTTCGGCTGCCGGCGCAAGCGGAGCGGTGATTTCGCGGCGCGGCCTGCCGGCGCCGCGTCGTCCGCATCCGACCCCGATGCGCTCGTGGCGCGCCGACCGGCGCGCAGGCGGGCGCGGATTTTTTCAACGCTGATTTTAGAAAGCCCATAACGAACATGGCCACCGTGACGCCCCGCGCGACCAATGAAAGCCTGCATCCGACGATCGGCGCTGCCCGGCTGACGCTCGGCAATCGCATCCTGCTCAGCTTCGGCGTGTTGTTCGTGCTGATGCTGGTGACAGCCGGCGTGTCCTACGAGCGACTGCGCGCGATCAACGCCGAAGCCATCAGCATCGAGCGCGACTCGCTGCCCGGCGTGTACCTCGCGTCATCGCTGCGCGGCTCGGTCAACGAATCGTTCATGCTGTTGCAGCAGGCAACGTTCGTCGATACCGACCCCGACAGCGTGCATCGCGATCTCGCGAAGATCGCCGACGCGATGAAGGAAGTCGAGGCGCTGTCGGTCGACTATCAGGCCACGACGTTTCGCGACGACGACCGGCAACGGTTCGCCGCGTTCCGCGGCGCATACGATCGTTACCTGCCGCTCCTGAGCGACGCGATTCAGAAGACCCGCGCGTCGCACGACGACGCGGTCGCGGCGTACACCAAGGCGCAACCGGCCTGGGCCGAGGTCGTGCGCAACGCCAACGTCCTGGTCCAGGAGAACCGCAAGTTCGCCGAGCAGTCCGCGAAGCTGATCCGCGAATCCGTGCAGGACACCGAGGTCGTGCTCGCGACCGCGCTCGCGTTCGTGCTGCTGTCCGCGCTCGGGCTCGGCTACGTGCTGTACCGTTCGGTGACCGTGCCGATGGCGCGCCTGGTGGAAGTGCACGACGTGATGCGCACCGGCAACCTCACGCGCCGCCTCGACCTGCGTCGCCGCGACGAATTCGGCACGCTCGAGACGGGCTTCAACCGGATGGCCGACGAGCTGACCGAACTCGTCGCGCGCGCGCAGCAGTCGTCGCTGCAGGTGACCACGTCGGTGGCCGAGATCGCGGCGACGTCGCGCGAGCAGCAGGCGACCGCGAACGAAACCGCGGCGACGACGACCGAGATCGGCGCGACCTCGCGCGAGATCTTCGCGACCTCGCGCGACCTGCTGCGCACGATGAACGAGGTGGCCGGCGTGGCCGAGCAGTCGGCGACGCTCGCCGGCGTGAGCCAGAGCGGGCTCACGCGGATGGGCGAGACGATGCGCAGCGTGATGGACGCGGCCGGCTCGGTGAACGCGAAGCTCGCGATCCTCAACGAGAAGGCGCTGAACATCAACCAGGTGGTCGCGACCATCACCAAGGTGGCCGACCAGACCAACCTGCTGTCGCTGAACGCGGCGATCGAGGCCGAGAAGGCCGGCGAGTACGGCCGCGGCTTCGCGGTCGTCGCGACCGAGATCCGTCGTCTGGCCGACCAGACGGCCGTCGCGACCTACGACATCGAGCAGACGGTGAAGGAAATCCAGTCGGCCGTGTCGGCGGGCGTGATGGGGATGGACAAGTTCTCCGAGGAAGTGCGCCGCGGGATGCTCGACGTGCAGCAGGTCGGCGGGCAGCTGTCGCAGATCATCGCCGAGGTGCAGACGCTCGCACCGCGCTTCCAGATGGTCAACGAGGGGATGCAGACGCAGGCGAACGGCGCCGAGCAGATCACGCAGGCGCTGTCGCAACTGTCGGAGGCCGCGCAGCAGACGGCCGAGTCGCTGCGCCAGTCGTCGCAGGCGATCGACGACCTGACGCTGGTGGCGAACCAGTTGCGCACCAGTGTGTCGCGCTTCAAGGTCGACGCGTGACGCGCGCCGATCCGCAGAACGGCGCGCAGGCGCTGTTCCTGATGTTCGAGCTCGACGGCGAGCGTTATGCGCTCGACGCGGCCGGCATCGACGAGGTGTTGCCGCTCGCGGACACGAAGGCCGTGCCCGGCGCGCCCGACTGGATCGCCGGGCTGTTGATGCGCGCCGGCCAGCCGGTGCCGGTGATCGACGTGCCGATGCTGGCGCTCGGGCGGCGCGCGCACGCGCTGCGCTCGACGCGGCTCGTGATGGTCCGCTACCGCGCGGGCGAGGCCGGCGTCGAGCGCACGCTCGGCCTGATCGTCGAACGTGCGACGCAGACGATGCGGATCGACCGCGCGGCGTTCCACGCGAGCGGCATCTCGACCGCGCGCACGCGCTGGCTCGGGCACGTCGCCAATACGCCTGACGGCATCGTGCAGCAGGTGTCGGTGTCCGACCTGATCGATGACGTGGCGCACCTGTATCTGTTCGATGGCCTGCCGGGCCACGGGGGGGAGTTCGCATGAAAGCGTCCGAATCGCGATTTCGCGGCTGGCTGTTGCGCGAGACCGGCATCGACCCCGATTCGCTCGGCAACGATTTTCTGACGCGGGCGCTGACGGAGCGCGTGCATGCGCTGCAGGCGGACGGCGAGCGGCTGCCGTCGGCGGCGCGGCCGCCGGTCACGCCGGAGGCGCTCGACGCGTACTGGCAGCAGTTGAACGCATCGGCCGACGAGCGGCGCGCGCTGATCGAGCTGTTCGTCGTGCCCGAGACGTGGTTCTTCCGCGACCGCGAGGCGTTCGCGACGCTCGCGCGGCTGGCGGCCGAACGGCTTGCCGCGCTGCCCGGCCGGGTGATCCGCGTGCTGAGCGCGCCGTGCTCGACGGGCGAGGAGCCGTATTCGGCGGCGATGGCGCTGCTCGACGCGGGGCTCGAGCCGGCCAGCTTCACGATCGACGCGATCGATCTCAGTGCGCGCGCGATCGAGTACGCGCGGCTCGGCTGTTACGGACGCAACGCGTTTCGCGGCACGGCGACGGAGTTTCGTTCACGGTATTTCACGCCGGCCAGCGACGGCTGGCTGCTCGACGAGCGCGTGCGCGCCTGCGTGCAGTTTCGTCACGCGAATCTCGTCGAACCGGCCGCGGATACGGGCATTCGCTACGATTTCGTGTTCTGCCGCAACGTGCTGATCTATTTCGACCGCGACGCGCAGGATCGCGTGATCCGCTCGCTCGACGCGCTGCTCGTCGACGACGGCATGCTGTTCGTCGGGCCGGCCGAAACGGGCGTCGCGATGCGGCACGGAATGCGCTCGGCGCGCGTGCCGCTGGCATTCGCGTTTCATCGCGAGCCGGCCGGCACGGCGGCCGACGCGGCCGCGGCTGCGGCTGCGGCGGCGCCGTACCGGC
>NZ_JAAGPK010000055.1:0-47136 GCF_017104685.1 Burkholderia sp. Tr-20355
GAACGACGCCGCGCTCAGCGCGTCGCCCGGGCATGGGTGTCGGCGAGGATGTCGCGGATCTGCGCGACGAACCACACGATCTCGTCGCGCGACATCACGAGCGGCGGCGAGAACTGCACGATCGGCGGCAGCACGGGCAATGCGATGGGCGGTACGGCGGGCGGTCTCGTCGGCGCAGCCGTGGGCGGCGGCGCGGGCGCGGCGCTGGGCGGCCACGTGTCGCGCAACAACGCCCGTTCCAACGACCACTACCACGGCAACAAGCACAAGAAGAAGCGCAACAAGCACTACGACTGAGCGTCGGTTTCCCGGTGCGTGCCGGTCGTGCCGGGTGATCGACCGCGTATGAGCGGCGAGGGCGGCGGTCCGGCGGACGTCCGTCTTTCCGCCTTCGATGCGCCGTGCGTCGAGCATCCGATGCTGGAGGAGGCGTCAAGCCGCGTCGACTGCGTCGCTTGATCGCCTGCGCCGACCAAGCGCCCTGGTTGCACGACCGGTACTGGCGTATCGACAAGCTGACGTTCAGGCATCGTGGCCGTCTTGGTCATCGGTCCGGCAACGGATGACGTTGATGCAGTGATTGGCACAGGCAAGGCCCGGATAAGAAGTCGCAGAGAAGGCAAGAAAAATCTCCGTCGTAGCGTTGTTGATGACGAATATCTTCATGGCGCTTCGGCGTGCGGCGTCCAACGCTCGCCGTCGAGCGTCCCAATCGAAAATGCCAGCACTAGCCTCGACACACGCCAATCGGCCTGAGATTGCACGACCTGACGTCGCGCCGTTGCGAGGGTAGTTTGGGCGTTCAGAACATCGAGCAGGGGACCGACGCCGGCACTGTAGCGTTTGCTCGCCACGTCGTACGCTTCCTGCGCGCTTTCCTGCGTCGAAGAGGCGACCTGTAGATTGGCCGTCTTCGTTATCACGTCCTGATAGTTGCGCCATACTGCCGACGCGACTTCCAGTTCGGCTTTGTGCAGGCTTGCGCGGTCGATATCAACTTGAGCTTCCGATGCCTGACGGTGATACTCCTGACCAAACCCTGAAAAGATCGGGATGCTGATCTGAATTCCCACATATTTGCTGTACGTGCGCGTGTCGCGTGGAAATGCGCCTAATGACTTGTCGTTGCTCAACGAGCCGGACAAGGAAATCGTGGGCAGTTCCTCCCTGTGTGCAAGTTTCGCGTTCGCGTCGTCAGCTTCGATCAGGGCTTGCGCCTCGCGTACCTTCGGGTTGACAGCTTTTGCGAGCGCCAGCAGATCAGCAATCGAAGACGTGAAATTCACGTCCGGTTGAGCGCCCGCGCTCACATCGACTTCAATGGAGGTTTCGACGGGAATTCCCATGCGTAGACACAAGGTGCCCTGCGCTGCCTTGAGCGCACCTGTCGCGTTCACGCGTGTGTAAATTGCTTCCTGCCACGCGGCCTTTGCCTGCAATTCATCGTTCAGTGTACCGGCGCCTGCAAGGTGTTTATGCCGGGCAATCTGAAAGCTTCGTTCGGCATTCGCCTCGGCGTTGCCCGCAGCATCAAGTGTGCTTTGTGCAGTCCAGACTGAGTAAAACGCCGCTGCGGCCTGTTCGAACACAGATTGCAGTGCTTCGGTATGGCTCGCCTTGGAAAGCTCAAGAAGACCGTTATAGTAGGCCAGATTCGCGTCACGCCTTCCGAAATCGAAGAGCACCCACGAGAGCCGCAACTCGCCATAACGATCCGATGCGCGGCCCATCGCATCAGGCAGTGTCGGACCAGATAGGGTTTCGGTTTCAACTGTACGCGAACGTGTGCCACTGGCGTCTAGCGTCGGCAACCACGCAGATTTTGCGACACCCACCTGAGCCGCGTTCAAGACCATGTTCGCCCAGCTCTCGCGCACGGTCGGATCGCTGCACAGAGCGCGGCTGACTGCGTCATACAGGGAAACAGGCGAATGAAGGCTCGCGTCGCTACAGGCGCCTGTAGCGCGTGCCATCCGGTTCAAATAGGGCGACACGTCTTCCAGTCCTCTTCGCGTCGAAAAAGGATCGAGTTGCGCATGCGTCAGCGGAACGACGAGCATGGCGACCGCGAGGCAGGCAACAACGAGCGCACAACGGTATGAAAGCGTCTGAAGCGCGACATTCTTCTTTCTCATGCTGTTTCCCGAACCTGCCCAAGTTCGATGACGCGATCAGCTGTTGCGATGGTTTCAGGACGGTGCGCGACAATGATCCGCGTGATGTTCAGCTTGCGCATCGCCGCGTTCACGGCGCGCTCGTTGTTCACGTCAAGATGGCTCGTCGCCTCGTCGAGCAGGAGCAGTTTCGGACGGCGGTAAAGGGCGCGTGCGAGCATCACGCGTTGCCGCTGACCTGCGGACAGGGCAGACCCCATGTCGCCGATATAGGTGTAGTAGCCCATCGGCATCGCACGAATATCAGCATTGACGGAAGCCATTTCCGCGCATTCCGTGATCCACGCGAAGTCGGGCGTTGGATCGAAGAAACTGATGTTCTCGGCAATCGATCCGGCGAACAGTCGATCTTCTTGCATCACGACGCCGATCAGGGAACGATAGTTCGCAAGCCCCATTTGCCGAATCGGTATTCCGCCCGCGATAATTTCCCCAGAATACGGTGCCAACAAGCCTGCGAGCAGTTTCAGCAACGTGGTTTTGCCTTGGCCAGATGGCCCGACAATTGCAACAGCTTCGCCGGCCTCAACACGCAGATCGAGGTTGTCGATGATCTTCGGTCCGTTCTTCGAATAGCTGTATGACAATTTCTTGACTTCGAGCGTCGGCACAAATTCATCCACGTCCGGCGCTCGCATCACTTCATCCGGCTCCCGTTTCGTGAGCACGATATCCGCCAGTCGCGCCGCGTGAAGTTTGAGAATTCGCAGCTCGTAAACTTTGTCGATCAACGCAGTAAAGCGTGCGGTGAACTGCCCACGATAGGACAGGAAGGCGAACAGCATCCCGAGCGAGAGCGACCGGTCAATGACGGCAAGCGCGCCGAAGTAGGTTACGAGAATCGCTTCGAGCCCGAAGATGAAATGATTGCTTGTGGTGGCGATCAGTTGAAGCCGCCGCGTTCGCAGATCGGCGTTCTTCTCGCTTACGATCACATTCAGCCAGCGGGCTAGCCGGTCCTCCGCCTTACCAAACAGGCGCACGCTCTGAATGCCTCGGACTGATTCCATGAGCAGACTTTTGCCTCGTGCGGCGAAAACAATCTGCTTCTGGTTCGACATGCGCAGTGCGCCATAAATACAGGCGCGCAAGATCGCGTAGAGCACCACGGCAACCACACTGATAAGCGATAGCCGGGCGTTGTAGACGATCATGATAATGATGGTGCCGATCGACATGAGACCATCGAGCACGGATTCAACGAAGCCGACCGTCAGCGCTTGCTGGATCGTGTTGACGCTATCGAAGCGGGAAACGATATCGCCGATGTGACGTTTGCCGAAATAGTCGAGCGGCAGATTCAGCAGATGTCTGAACACGTTCGCCAACCATTGCACATTCACGAGCGTGCTGAACGTCGTGACAGCCCACGATCGCATTGCCTCTGTCGCGATATGGATCACCAGCACCAACCCGAAACCCAGCGCCAAAATCAGAAGTAGGTGTCGATCGCCGGTCGTAATGGCTTGGTCCGTGACCCACTCGGGATAGAAAGGTGCAACGATGGTGAAGACTTCAAGCGCAAGGGCGAGCAGGAAGATTCTGAGCAGCCCGCGCCCGACACCACTTGCACGACCCATCAGGGAACGCAGACCGATTTCCTGCTTGTCCCGGCGAGGCTGAAAGGCCGGCGTCGGCAAGAGTTCCAATGCCATGCCGCTGAAATGCAGCGACAATTCCTTGAGCGGCATGCGCCGCGCGCCGAGCGCGGGGTCAACCAACATCACATGATCGCGGCCAACTCGTTCGAGGACGACAAAATGCCGAAAATCCCAATGCAGAATGCACGGCAGCCGCAGCAGGTGAAGCTCTTCCGGCTCCAGTCGAACCGCGCGCCCGGCAAGATCGAGGGATGCGCCGATCTTGACAAGATCGAGCAGCGTAAGCCCCTTGAGTGATGGCGAAAAGCGTCGCCGCAACGTTGGCAGATCGGTGTCGTAGCCATGAAACGTTGCGATCATGCTGATGCAGGCAAGTCCGCATTCCGTTGCTTCGGTTTGCAAATGCACGTCAACACTACGCCGAAATCCGAATTGAAGTTGGCGGTTCATGGTTGCTCTGGTTAGGGTAAAGCGTGAACTGCGGTCAGGGTGAGCGGCGGGTTAGCGTGTACAGCGGTTCCAGTACCCATTCGTACAGCTTGCGCGTATCGAGCACTACGTCTGCGTCGACGCGCATCCCGTCCTGCAAGGGAATCGACTCGCCGTAGGCGTTGATGGTCTGTGAATCGAGCGCAACCGTAATCTGATACAGGTTCTCGGACCTGTCGGCATCGCCCGTTTCGGTTGCGGTCTGCAATTGCGACGGGCTCAAGGCGGTGCGAGCGATCTGCGTGACCTTGCCCGCGTAGGCCCCAAATTTCTGATACGGGAACGCTTCGTATCGCAATTCGACGGGCGCGCCGATCTTGACGAAACCGACTGCCTTGCTCGGCGCAAACAGTTTCACGTCGAGGCTCCCGCCTTGCGGCAGTAGCGACATCAAAGGTGTTGATCCGTTGACCGACTGGCCGGGACGAGTGAGCAGAGCCGTTACGGTGCCTGCGATTTGCGCCGGTATCGTGATTTCTCGGTTGGATTCGTTGTCAGCGATTTCGCCGTCCACCTGTAGCATTTGCCGACGGATCGAGTCCAGTTGGTTTTGTTCATCAAGCGGTGCATTTCGAAGATCAGCCTTAACCTGCGCGAGTTCCACTTGAGAGGCCGTACGTTGCTTTCGCAGGTCTTCGAGTTGCGCCTGACTCATCAGCATGCTTTGCTCATGCTGCTCGAATTCGGATTGGGACACCACATCGTCACGCCGCAATTGTTCGAACCGCGCACTGTCGATTTCTGCCAGTTTTGATCGCGCCTCAAGGGTCGTGATTTCCGTCTCCAGATGCCGAATACCCGCGCTCAATTCGATGGCCTTCGCCTTGAGCATCGCAATGTTCTGTTCGACGATGCTTTGTATATGCCGCGAGTCGCCTTCCAGGCTGGAACGCCGCGCATTCAGTTCAACACCGATCTGCTGCCGCGAGTTGCCGCCAGCGATAGTGCGCTCTGTTGACACGACGACCAAAGGCCGGCCGACATTAACCACGTCTCCTTCGTTGACGAGCACGCGGATAACCGTGCCGACCGTTGGCGCGAATATCTCCGCCGCGCCGTTGTCGATCATGACCCGGCCTTGTACTTCCTCCTTTCGCGTGTACTCGCCGAAGATCATGAACAACACGACGGCGGTCGCGATTGCGAAGAACACGATGCTGGTCGTGAGGCTGCGTGCCGAACCCGTCAGCACAACCTCACCGAGCCATTGATGCTGACGAAATTCGAGCGCAGCGGGGCGGAATAGCAATGCACGGTTACTTTGCCGTGGCTGTTTCTCTTCCGGCTGCTCTGCGTTGGGGACGGTCGATATCTCGCTCATGCTTATCTTGTTGTCAGCGGATGATCACACGCGCTGAGCATCGATGGCGCTTGCGGCTTCTTTAGATACAAACCAGCCGTTCGTCTTCTTCAAAAACCAGTACATCAAAGCGAAAGGCAGGACACCTTTGAGCATGGCAAAGACAACCGCGTCAGCTATCAGGACTGGATTGTTTACGAATCCGGACGTTGAAATTTGCGCATGTTGCTGCGCGTGGGAGAACAGGATCGGCAGCATCATTGCGCTGATGTTCATCATCGTATGCGCCCCGATCGACAGTTCCAGTCGTCGATCGCGTAAACTCAATGCAGAAAACCCAAGCGAGCAAAAGAACAGTGTCGTTTTGATGGGCCAGTCGTAATGTGTGTGGTAGATCGCGAAGAGGGCGGCAACGATTGCGACGACGATGAGCGGGGAACGCACATATTGCCCGAGCGTTTGCGTCAACCACCCACGGAAAAACAATTCCTCGGCGAACGCGAGAACGAGAATGCCGAGCCACGCGCCAAGCATCCCTAGAATCCGACCAAAACTTAGAATGTCCTGCAGCGGTTGAAGATGCCCGAACGGAAGCGTCCACGCGCCAATTCGAATCGACGTATAGATGGACATGACTAAGGCTGCTATCACGAAGGCAGGAAGATAAAGGACCGCGCCGAACAGGCAACGCCGAAGTCGGAAACGCAGGTCGACGGAAATCAGGGAGAGGTACGGGCGTCGCAAGACGATCTTGCATGCAAGCCAGAAGCCTATGATGCCCGTGGTGCTGGCTGTATTGGTGTACAGCGAGATAGCTGCCCGAGCGGCATCAAAATTCTTGAAATACAGCGTCCATCCTGAAAACATCAGGACTCCAAGCGTGCCGATGATACTGACGATCGCGCTAAGAAGGATCGTCGATGCTGTTGCTCGCCAATCAGTTCGGCCAAGCTTGGCAAGATCAATAAACGCACGCGCTATATTGTCTTCATTTTTCATGGAATTATGATCGAGTGAAACAACGGTTGCTTGCTTTTGGCGACGCAATTTTCGGTGCGCTGTGTGGTGCTATACCGATGAAGATAACGCGTCCAGTCGCGGGACCAGTAGCGCGCCGTCATTCATCGATCAGGCTTGGTTCATAGCCTGTACACCAGAGCGTTGCTTAGTGGTTGTGACCGCCGCCGCCGATACCGAGCCCGTGAGCGGCAGCGCCAACCGCGTATCCTGCGGCGAAACCGATCGGAGAAGATTGGAAGGAGCCGAGGTTGGCAGTTTCAGCCTGACCTAACGACAGACCCTGTTGCGCGGCGTCATATCCGGCAACGGCCGCACCGCCCCACGTGGACATTGATTCGTCCTGCAAGCCCTTCGTGGCTTCCGCGAGTTGACCGTTGTTTTCAGCCTGCCCGATGGAATCGTTGGCATCGGAGTTGAAGCCTGCGTCGGCCAACGACGTCGCGTCGCTGCCTACTGCCGAATCGGCTGCGGAATCACCGTCGCCGTCACCATCCCCGTCGCCATCGCCATCGCCGTATCCGCCACCATCACCATCGCCGTCACCGCCGCCATCACCATCACCACCAGCCACGTAGCGCAGCAAATCCAGATCGTCAATCGTTTGCATGTGATTCACTCCTGAAGTATGCGGGTTTGACGTCTACATCCACAATGGCACCCGCGCAGCCATTGATTCACAATCGGTTGTCGAAACAGCTGACGCGAAAAGGTTGTGCGTCAGGATTCCGAGCGTTGCAGCACTTGCGACGGCGGTTGCGTGTGCGCCTGCTCGATGAATGCGCCGCGCACTGGAAGGGGATTTGCGTCGTCTGCTATCGCCCACGTCAGGCAAGGAGCGACTTCCCAGGTTGAGGCCGGAATATCCGGCAGCGCCGCGATGAACGACTCTTCGTCCGTCCATTGATGCAATGTCGATACAGGCAAGAAAGCTTGCGTCTGATTGCCATTTCGGCATATCAGTGCATCCCGATCCATGCGGAAGTGACCGCGACAGCGCGAGCGATCAACAGGACGGCCTCTGAATATCAGTGACAGGAACATGTGCGATGCACCGGCACCTTGGTCCGGCAGGGACTGTTGCAGATCACGCAAATTCGCCATCTTGGGTGCCGGCACAAGCTGCGTTGTGAACGCTGCATCCATGTACCGAGTGACGGCCAGAGCGGAAAGTCGATCTACCACGCCCGAGAGCGAATCTTCCAGCTCATCCTGCTTTCGCGGATCGAGCAACCACGACACGAAGCGCGTCAGTGTCGTCGCGTCGTATGGAAGCGGAACGCCATAGGCCGGCCACGACATGTCATCGGTCTGTCGTTTAACGGTATGACGGTAAAGCGTGTGCCCTTCGCTGGGCGTCAGTTTGGCGTTGCGCAGCGCGTGCAGATACTGACCGTGTTCGTTGCAGTATTCAGGGGAGTTCGGCAGCCCACCGCCGAGCTTGCCGCCTGCCGTTGCGCGCACGAGTATTCCGAATTTCTCGTGATCCAACTGATCGACTGCGACTTGCTCAAGCGGTCCGAACAGACTTACGCCGATGGTGGTATCGCGAAGCGAATCGACGGCCAGGTTCGCGCACGCCTTCGTCACCGCCACGATGACCGACAATTCCGGTGATAGGTCGCTTGAGTCGAACGTCCATTGACCGCCGCGCCCGATGCGCTGCAAAGTCGCGCGATTTCGCAGGCTCACGAAGACACCACCTTGCGGGAGAGCGCCGGTCAATTTGTATCCTAGCGGATCAGGCAGAGCGGTGCGATTCGCAATTGCATCGACAGCACGCCGCGCAAGCTGTAATGCGGTCACGTCGACCGTCGACTGCCCGTCTTGTGCTGGTTCGCGCACGACTGGCGGCGTCACGGACACGCCGTACAGGCGATTGGCCGTCGTCGCAACCGTGAGCATCTGATTAACCGCGTCATATTCGACGGCGGTTGTCACGGCATCAGGAAGTTGAAACACACCGGCGAGCGCAAACGTTTGAGGATCGATTGCACGTACGCGCCCGTTCGTGCTTCCGAACCAAATCCATGGGCCGATGCGGGCAGGAGACGAAAAAATCTTGGAGTGCGCGCCGATCTTCGCGATGCCTTCGCCGGTCGCCAAATCGATCACGTACAGGTACTTGTCCGTAGAGCCGCAGTAGGCGCGAGCGCCGTCGATCAGCGGTGTTGTGTAGACGGCGTTGCCGGTCTGGATGCAGAACTTCAGTTCGCCGCTATCGAGGCTTACGCCGCGAATGCCACCGTCGAACGATCCGAACACGACTTGCCGGCGATCGGGATCGAGTGCGGGCGCATGCTTGACCGCGCCGTTCGTCTGAAATTGCCAACGGAGTGCGCCGGTACGTGCGTCGAGCGCCAGCAGGGCACCGTCGTTCGTGCCGCAGAGCACAAGCGAATCATCAGCGGCATAGAGCGGGGAGCCGTGGACGTAGCAACGGACCGGGCATTCCCAGACCTTGTGACCGGTTTCAGCGTCGATCGCGGCTATGCCGCCGCCTCGCGTTGGACTGGCGTATTCAACGCCGATAAAGACCAGATTCAGGTCGGATGCGTAGGCCGGTGAAGAGCCAATCCAATCGGGTTCGACGTATCGCCAGATTTCCCGGCCGCTTTGGGCACACAACGCGTACAGGTTACCGTCGTAGCCGCCGAAGAAAACGCGTCCGGGCGTCACGTACGGCGTAGACCAAATCCCTTTTGAGCGCGCCGCCTCGATCTTGAAACTCCAGCGCGTTTCGCCGCTTGCGCCATCGATGCAGCGCATTTCGCCGCTGTCGGTTCCGAAATAGATCAAGCCGCCTTGCGCGCGCGGTGCGGATTTCGGTACGACATAGTGGTGATTCGCGGAGGTCGCTTTGCTGAGCCAGCGCACGAGGAACGAAAGCTGCGTCGAATGGCTCGTCGGAACCGACAGTTTCAGGCCGAAATCACCTAGAACGTATGCGGACTCTACTGTAACGCCATGTCGCTTTTGCCAGTCCTCACCCGTATTGGACTGGTAGTCGATCACGCTCCACACTTTCCAGATGGGGCGATCAATTTCCGCTAATACAACGCGTGATTGTTCAATGCTCGCGCCGCTGTTGAAAATATCATCCACGAGCAGAATAGGTGCATCCGAAACCTCGCCTTCGATCGCGTTCATCCGGCCATAACGCTTACGCTCTTTGTGAATGATGAAGCCGCCGAGATGGTGCCCTTTGCGTGCGCCGGCCATAAGAATCGCAGCAACGAGCGGGACGGCGGCCATTTCCATGCCGCCGACCTGAAACGGCAGTTGATCCGCATAGCGATTCCAGAATAAATCCGCAAGCGTATCGAGTCCTTCCGAAGAAAGAAGGAGTGGTCGCAAATCGATCAGCCATTTAAGGGACTTTCCGCTTGACGATACAAGCTTGTATTTTGGTGCGCGAAATATGCATTTCGACTCAATTAAATTACGTAACGCGGCCCGTCTGTTCAGGTTGGAATCATTCATGGTTTTTTGTCGGTCGATTATTTCACGTGTCCCCGCCGCGATTCGCCTGTACAGGCGGATTACATCAATCTCCATCGCACTATGTGGGATCTTGCGATCGCCAAGAATTTCAGTTATATTAACGAAAGATTGCGGATGTATTCCGCATTTGACGCTCGGAATCACCTGCGTGGAGTTCGAATTCTGCATTTCTCATACGAAGCAAAGTGAAGGTATTTTTAGAATATTTTCACGAATGAATTCATTGTGAATTTTTTATTGGTGATATAGGTGGGATTATTCCGCGCGACAGAAGCGAAATATTAAATTTAGAGATAATAAAAAGCGCGGCCATCGAAATTAAATTCTCGTTGAAACCGATTTCAGTCGAGTGGGTGCTTTGGAGCGAACACGCCGGTGTTCGCAACCTGAGCGGCCTAAGAAGGCCTCTGACACGGTGTCTTTGTCTTATAAACGCGACAAAGTGCCGGATGCGTGATCGTCAACCTGGCATCAAATGAAAGGTCGGCGTGTCAGATTAATTTGACATAATTAACATGGCGCCGAAAAGTCTGTGGTAGCCATAGGGAATTCCAAGTTCTGTACGCGTGCACTCCTGGTCAGGTGTGTACCGCTGCATTGCACGAGCGGGCGGTGGAGTAAGGAAACGCCGGCTTGATGCAGTCAACAGTCGCCCATACGCGACTTCAGCGCGCAGCAGCCGGTGCATCGGTCGGTGGTCGATCACGCTGTAGCGCCGAGGGCGTGTGGCGACCTCTTCAAGCTATTGTTTTATTGAGGAACATTCGCGGGCGTTCGCAGCCGGCGTGGGTCCTTGCAAGTTCCGATTCGAACGAAAAAAATCCAAGTTGGATGCATCTCGACAGCCATGCCGGTTCATCCGACCGGGTTTCCGCCCGCTTGCTTCCGTGAAATTGCCGTGCTAATTTTTCATGAAATTTCTCGGCGTAATTTTCACGGGAGCGCGCATGTTCGTGCAGTCCGACCGTCACGTCGCAAGCTACTACGCCGGCACCTACCCGGCGCCGATCCCGCATCGTCCGGCAGTGGACGAACGCATCGATGCCGACGTACTCGTCGTCGGCGCGGGCTTCAGCGGGCTGCATACGGCGTTGCGCCTGGCGCTGGCCGGCAAGCGCGTGGTCGTGCTCGAAGCGAGCCGCGTCGCTTGGGCGGCGTCGGGGCGCAACGGCGGGCAGGCGCTGCTCGGCTGGTCGTGCGACATGCAGCCGCTCGAGGATTCGCTCGGCCGCGACGGCGCGCGCCTGCTGTGGGACAGCATGCGCTGGGCGGCGGCCGAGGTGCGCGAACTGCCGGCGCGGCACGGTTTCGACATCGACTACCGGCCGGGCAGCCTGTGGGCGGCCGTACGGCCGCGTCGCGTCGCGATGCTCGCGCAGGCGCGCGACGAGGCGGCCGAGCGCTGGGGCTACGACCGGCTGCGCGTGATCGGCCGTGACGAGCTGCCCGAATGGATCGGCGGCAAGCGTTATCTCGCCGCGCTCCACGATCCGGAGGCCGGCCACCTGAATCCGCTGAAGCTCGCGCTCGGCCTCGCGCAGACGATCGAGCGCGCGGGCGGCCACATCTTCGAGCAGAGCCGCGTGCTCGATTGCCGCGAGACGGCCGGCGGCCACGTCGCGCGCACGGCACGCGGCGAAGTGCGCGCCGACGTACTCGTGCTGGCGTGCAACGCCTACGTCGACCGCCTCGATCGCGAGCTTGCGCGCCGCCTGCTGCCGGTCGGCACCTACCAGGTCGCGACCGCACCGCTCGCGCCCGACGTCGCGCGTGCGCTGCTGCCGCAGAACAGCTGCGTGATCGACAACCAGTTCGTGCCCGACTACTTCCGCCTGAGCCCCGACAACCGGTTGCTGTTCGGCGGCGGCTGCACGTATCTCGGCGGAATTCCGGCCGATATCGCGGCGGCGACGCGGCCGCACCTCGAACGCGTGTTCCCGCAACTGGCCGGCGTGCCGCTCGACTACGCATGGGGCGGCCATATCGACATCAGCATGCGCCGCACGCCTGACATCGGCCGACACGGGCAGCGTTTCTGGCTGCAGGGCTTCTCGGGGCACGGCGTGCTGCCGACGCTGGCCGGCGCGCGCGCGGTGGCCGACGCCGTGCTCGGCGACGAACGCCTGCTCGCGCAGTACCAGCGCATCCGCAACCCGCGTTTTCCCGGCGGCGACCGGCTCGCCGCACCGCTGGAAGCGATCGGCAAGGCCTGGTACCGTTTGCGCGATACCGTCTGACCCACCGGAACCCGTCATGAACGAACAGGAAGAGATAGAAAGTCTGGCGATCCTGATCCGCGACCTGCGCAAGCACCGCAAGGTCACGCTCAACGATCTGGCTGAACGGATCGGCCGCTCGGTCGGCTTTCTGTCGCAGGTCGAGCGCGGGCTGTCGCGCCCGACGGTCGCGGATCTCACCGCGATCGGCGAGGCGCTCGGCGTGCCGACCACGTACTTCTACAGCCTGAGCAAGCCGCGCAGCGTGCCGTGGGTCACGCGGCCCGACGAACGGCGCACCGTGTATTACGCGGCCGGCATCACCGACATTCTCGTGTCGCCGAACATGCGCTCGCGCTTCTCGATCCTCGAAAGCCATCTCGCGCCGGGCGCGAGCAGCGGCGAGCGGCCGGTCGACGACAGCGACGAGCAGGGCGGTTTCGTGCTTGAAGGAGAACTGACGATCTGGATCGACGGCGACGACACGCCCGTCACCCTCGGCCCGAACGACGCATTCCAGTTGCCCGCGCACAAGCGCTTCCGTTACGCCAACCTGACCGACGTGCCGACGCGCGTGATCTGGGTATTCACCTGAGTGGCCGGCGGGGCACGCGGTGTCACAGGCCGCCGCGCTACGCAGCCTGTTTGCAGTACTGATTGAAATGCGGCGTGCAGGATCACGCGTGCCGCGCGAATCCGGTTCGCCGCGTTGCGGCACCGCCATACCAGGACATGGAAAGGATGAGACATGGCTGACGTCGTTCCCGCGCTGGTCGATGAAGTCCGCGCGTTCCGGCAGGCACACCCCGAGATCCGTTATGTCGACCTGATCTGCCTCGATTTGCCGGGACACTTCTACGGCAAGCGTTACCCGATCGATGCGCTCGAAAAGGTCGCGGCCGGTTCGCTGCTGAAGCTGCCGCAGAACTGCGTGCTGCTCGGCACGCAGGGCGGCCTCTACAAGATCGGCGACTACTGCTTCAACGACGGCGATCCCGACGCGCCGCGCCGCTTGATTCCCGGCACGCTGAAGCCGGTGCGCTGGGAGCGGCAGCCGCTCGCGCAGATGCTGATCAGTTCCGACGGCACCGATGCGCCGATCGAGTTCGAGCCGCGCGAGGTGCTTGCGCGCGTGCTGCGGCGGTTCGCGGCGCGGGGCATCCGGCCTGTCGTCGCGTTCGAGCTCGAGTTCTACCTGTTCGCCGCGCAGCTCGCGGAAGGGATGCCGCAGTATCCGCGCGACCGGTTGAGCGACGACCGCGACGATCAGCCGAACATGCATATCGAGCGCCTGTCGCGCTTTTCCGACGTGCTGCACGAGATGGTCGATGCCGCGCGCGAGCAGGGTGTCGACGCGACGGTGATCACCGCCGAGCTCGGGCCCGGCCAGTTCGAGATCAATTTCGGCCACACCGACGACGCGCTGCGCGCGGCCGACTGGTCGGCGCTGTTCTGCCGCAGCACGCGCGGCGTCGCGTTGCAGCACGGCTATCGCGCGAGCTTCATGGGCAAGCCGTACCTGCATGCGCCGGGCAGCGGGATGCACGTGCACGTGAGCCTGTACGACGACACGGGGCGCAACCTGCTCGCGGCGGACGGGCAGGAGCCGTTGCGGCATGCGGTGGCCGGCTGCCTCGCGCTGCTGCCGCACTGCATGCCCGTGTTCGCGCCGAATCACAACGCGTTCCGGCGCTACGGGTCGATGGTGAATGCGGCGAGCCGCGCAAGCTGGGGCTTCGAGGATCGCGATGCATGCATCCGGATTCCGGAGTCGGATGCCCGCAACCTGCGGATCGAACACCGGCTCGCGAGCGCGGATGCGAATCCGTATCTGGTGCTCGCGGCGATCCTGTCAGGGATGGAACACGGGCTCGACGCGCGGATCGATCCGATCGCGCCGCTCAACGAGGATCGCGGCAGCGGGATCGATTTCCCGAAGGAGATGCTGTCGGCCGTCGCGGCGATGCAGGATCATCCGGCCGTGCGCGAAGGGCTCGGCAGCGAGTTCGTGATGGTGTATTGCGAAAACAAGCGGCAGGAAGAGCTGGATTTTCGCAATGAAATCGGCGCGCGGGAGTATCGGTGGTTTCTTTGACGGCCGTGCCGGCGGCTAGAGCCGGTCAGGGAAGCGCGCGCCAGTAGCGCACCTCCTCGATCGGCGTCCCGTCGATCTCGAACGTCTTGATGTCGTCTTCGGCGACGAAGCCTTCGCGTTCGTAGAATGCCCTGGCCCGGCGGTTCTTGATCAGTACCCACAGCGACACCCAGGCATGGCCGGCATCATGCAGCGACCGGCACGCATGATCGACCAGCGCCGCGCCGATGCCTTGCCCGCAATGCGACGGATTCAGATAGATCGCTTCGATTTCGCCCCACGCGCGATCCTTGTCGGTGTCGCGGGTCGGACCGTAGGCGATCCAGCCCGTCAACGCGTTTCCCGAGAGCGCAAGCGCGACGCAAGGCCGTCCTGCGTCGAGTGCATAACGCCACCCGGCCGTGCGCTTTTCGATAGACAGGCCGGCGAGGAACGGAGCCGGCATGATGTCCGTGTAGGTCGCTTGCCAGGATGCGACGTGGATGCCGGCAATGGCGGGCGCATCGGCGGCGGTGGCGGCGCGGATGTCGATCGTCGTCGTGTTCGGTGCCATGCGTACCTCGCCTGATCGTGTGCCGTGCGCAGCGTTGCCCTGCGCGGAATTCATTCCGCCGGATCCAGGCTGCTGTCGATGGCGAAACTGTAGCCGAGATCCACGTGTGACGCGTCGCTCGGCGTGTCGGTTTTCTTCAGCACGAACTCGAACGCGGGTTCGAACCAGCCGTTGCGCGGCACTTCGCCACCGAGGACTTCGACGTCGTACCAGCCGTTGTCGAGGTCGATCACGGGCCGGCCCGGTTCGCGATAACGCGCCAGCAGCGCGTTCACCGATTCGTCGTTGAAGCGTTCGAGAATGCGCCACGTGTAAAGCATCACCGAACGGTGTTCGACGCGCAGCACGTATCCGCCGCGCCGATGCTGCAGACGGCTTCCGGCCTTCAGCAGTTCGGGCGTGTCGTCATCCAGCGTGAAGATGACCGTATACGGATGGTTCTCGATACCGGCCAGCGGAATGACGACGCCTTCGAGCACGGCGTTGTCGCCGCTGTCGCCGGTCGTGAACGCGAACGCGACGTCGTCCGGCAGCCGATGTGTTTCCTTGTAGCGCTTCAGCAGCAGAAGATCGCCGACGAGGAAACAGTCGATCAGGTCGTTGAGGACTTCGGAGAATTCATGCCGCATCGTCGTGTCTTTCGAAGGCGGCGTGCCGCGACCTGCACGGCGGCACACCGCGTCCGACGAGCTTACTCGCCGAGCTTCGACGTCACGCACCCCGTGCTCGAGCATTCGCGCTCACGCTCGCGCAGGAACGACAGCCGCGACTGCGTCATGTCGTTCGCGCACTGGATGTCCACGAGGTAGCTGTTGTTGCGCGTCTCGCTGCACTGCGCATCGCGCTGCTTCAGCCACGCGAGCTGGCCGGCCTTCAGCGCGGCCTGCTGGTCGCCGCTCAATTGCTTGCGCAGGCGACCGTACTCGTCGTTGAGATCGCGATCGGATTGCGAGAACTGCGTGCTGGTGCAGTACACCTGGTCGAACGCGCTGCGCGGCTTCCCGCAGCCAGCCGCCTGTGCGGCGAACGGAACGGCGAGCGCGAGCAGCGCGCAGGATGCGAACAGCGTCTTCTTTTTCATCGTGATGCTCCTGACTGGGTGAAAACCGTTGGGCCCGATGGGCGTTCATCGTTTATTGCGGCGTCGTGCACGCGTCGATCCCGCCCGCGATCGCGGCGGACAGGCGCTGGATCGTCTCGCGCCGCGCGAGCCGTGCCTCTTCGTCCGGATTGACGATCACGCCGGCTTCGACGAGCACGGCCGGAATCGGCGCGGTGCGCAGCACGACGAGATCGTCGAAGCGGTGGATGCCGAGTGACGGGTCGATCAGCGGGCGGTTTTCGCCGCGGATCGGCTGCGCGTGATACAGCGACGGCCGTTCGCCGGCCGCGACCAGGCGTTCGGCGATCGCCTTCGCGCAACGCAGGCTTTCCGCGTAGCGCGGATTGCGTTCCGACACGAACACCGAGAAGCCGCGGAATTCGCGCTGCCGGCCCGCGTCGATGAACTGCTGCTGCATCGAGTCGTGATGGATCGACACGAACAGGTTCGCATCCGGCGCCTGCGTCGAGCGTTGATCGAGCTTGATCTCGCGGCCGTCGGCCGACGTGCGCAGCACGCGGTCGCCGTGCGCGGCGAGCCTGTCGGCGACCGCGCCGGACAGGTCGAGGTTGTACAGGTATTCGACGCGGCCGCTCGCACCGGTGGAGCCGGGGTGCGCGGGCGTATGGCCGGTGTCGACGACGATGTAGCGCCCGGAGGCCGCCTCGGTGCCGGGGGTGCCTGCGGTGCCGGCCGCATGCAGCGCGGGCGGCGCGCCGAGCAGAGGGACGCACGCGAGCACGCGCGCGGCGGCGCGCACGAACGGGCGAAGGCGTCGATGGATTCGGTTCGTCATTGTTGTTGTCGCGGAGGGCATACGGTGCGTCGCACGGTGCGGCACCGTCGGCCTGCTCGATGCAGTCGGAATGTCGCGCGATTATAGCGTTTGGCGGCGGCGCCGCAATGACGAACGGCGGTGGTCAGGCGAGCATGCGCCGGGCCGCGAGCATGCCCCAGTACGACGCTTCCTCGAACAGCGACAGCCCGGACAGGTCGGCATGCGCGAACACGACGGGGCCGTCGGCGTCGCGCAGCGCAAGCAGGCCCGGCCGGCTCAGGAAGCCGACGTCGGGTATCGCCATCGCATGGCCGCGCACGGTGATTTCCAGTGCCGTCGCATGCTTCCAGAGTTCGCGTCCGTAGACGGCCTGCAGGTCGATCGCGGCCTGTTCGCGCAACGCATCAGGCTTGGCCTCGGCAAGCCAGCGGCGCGTGTCGTCGGGCGTTTGCGAACTCAACGCCTGATAGGCGGAGAACACCGAGCGCGTCGGCGGCGACATCCGGATCAGCTGGTGGGTCGACACGACATAGCCGAGCCCCGCGCCGTCGTAGACGACGTTGTCCCACGCGAGCGGCACGCCGGCTTCTTCGGCCGGCATGCCGTCGAGCAGGAAGTTGGACACGAGCCAAGGCGCGCGCGGCGGCAGGTCGCGCGCGGGTTCGAAGCCATAGGCGGCAAGCTGTGGAAACACGCGCGCGGCGACGAACAGCGGCATCGCGCAGACGACGCGCCGCGCTTTCAGCGTGAACGTCGACAGCGTGCCGTCCTCGCCGAGGCGCGCGCACAGTACGTCGACGCCGCCCGCGCGCTCGGTCGCGCGCACCGCGAACCCTTCCCGCGACCACGCGTTCGAGCCGGTGCGTGCGGTGATCGAATCGCCCAGCTTCGTCACCATCGTGTGCAGCCCGTCGGGCCAGGTCAGCACCGCGCCGTCGCCCGCATCGCCCGCATGGCCGCCGCGCGACGAGAAATAGTGGAGGCCGGCCCACGCCGATACATGCTCGTAGCCCGCGCCGTAGTCGTCGCGACAGCAGTAGTTCAGGTACCAGTGCAGCGCCTTCGCGGTGTAGCCCTCGTCGAGCAGCCACTGGCGGAACGAACGCCGGTCGAGCGCGCGCCAGCGCGGGTCGCGCGACGATTCCGCGAGCGGGATGCAGAACACCTTGCGGCCGTCGGCGCCGCGCGCGGTGCGCAGGCCGTCCGTGTACGCGAAGAACTTCGCCTGCTGCGCGAGCGCGTCGGGGTCGAGGCCGGCGGTCGGCACGATGCCGTCCTGCCACTGGCCGGCGATGAAGAGCCGCTCGTCCGGCGCATGGACGAGCGCGCGTTCGTCGTACACCGGGCGGGCGGAGAACGGCGCGGATTCGATCACGCCGAGATCGGCGAGCATGTCGCGCAGGTGCGTGGATTCGAGCGACGGCAACGGCAGGTAGTGCGCGCCTTTGGGGTAGCCGAGTTCGCCGAAGCGCCCGCCGGCCGCATTGCCGCCGAATTCGGGCCCCGCGAGCACCGTGAAGCGCTTGTGGCCCGCGCGGGCGAGCTGCCATGCGCACGACAATCCGGCCGCGCCGGCGCCGAGGATCGCGACATCCGTGTCGATCGTGCCCGACGGCGGCGGCAGCGCGGCATGATCGCGCAACGCGTGGCCTTCGCGCATGCCGGGGTAGCCGACGCGCGGCGTCGTCTCGATCCAGCCGGTGCGGCCGCATGCGGCGAGCGACGCGGCCGCCGACGCAACGAGGAACGTGCGGCGGTCCATCAGCGCAGCACGTGTTTCCAGTCGTCGTCGAAGCGGCGCACGAGCGGCTGGTCGTTGAGTTCGTTCGGCGACATCGGCAGCGCCGGCATGTCGGCCGGGAAGTGGAACATCTCGGCGGCCGTCTGCGCATCGAGCCAGCGGGTCGGCACCGAGTAACGCGTCGGCACCGTGAAGTCGCGGCGCTTGCCGGCGATCACGAAGCCCCAGTCGCCGAACGACGGCACGTAGCAGTGGTACGGCCACGTGTTGAGCCCGGCTTCGTGCAGGGTCGCGATGATGGTCCAGTACGCGTGCGGCGCGAAGTACGGCGACGTCGACTGGATCACCGCATAGCCGTTCTCCGACAGGTGGCGCGCAAGCAGGCGGAACACCGGCACCGAATACAGGCGGCCGAGCCCGAAGTTGGTCGGATCGGGAAAGTCGACGACGATCGCGTCGTACACGTCGGCGTTCGATTCGAGCCAGCGTACCGCATCGTCGTTGATCACACGCACGCGCGGATCCTTCAGCGAGCCCTGGTTCAGCCTGACGAGCGGCGCGGACGTCGAGAACAGTTTCGTCATCGCGGGGTCGAGATCGACGAGCGTGATCTGTTCGAGGTTGCGATGCTTGAGCAGTTCGCGCACGGCGAGCCCGTCGCCGCCGCCAAGCACGAGCACGCGCTTCGCCCACGGCAGCGCCTCGATCGCCGGATGGATCAGCGCTTCGTGATAGCGATGCTCGTCGCGCGACGAGAACTGCAGGTTGCCGTTCAGGTACAGCCGCAGGTCGTCGTGCCACTGCGTGAGCACGATGCGCTGGTACGGCGTCGTTTCCGAATAGATCGTCTCGTCGCCGTACACGCCGTGCTCGGCCCAGTGCGTGATGCGGTCCGACAGGGCGAAGCCGGCGACGAGCAGCCCGATCACGAGCGACGCGCGCATCAGCTTGCCGCGCACGTTGCGGATCTCGTCGCGGAACAGGTGTGTCGTCCACAGCGCGACGCATGCGTTCAGGAGGCCGAACAGGAAGCTCGTGCGCAGCAGGCCGAGGCGCGGCGCGAGCACGAGCGGGAAGATCAGCGACACGGCGAGCGAGCCGAGGTAGTCGAAGGTCAGCACTTCGCTGACGGTATGTCGGAACGCCTGGCGCCGCTGCTGGAACGCACGCATCACGAGCGGGATCTCCATCCCGATCAGCAGGCCGAGCGCGAGCACGAGCGCGTAGAGCGCCGCGCGGAACGGCGCGGCGAGCCACGCGAATACCGCGAACAGCAGCGCGGCCGACACGCCGCCGAGCAGGCCGACGAGCAGCTCGATATCGACGAAGCGGTCGAGCACGTCGTCGTCCTCGACGAACTTCGCGAGCCACGAGCCGATCCCCATCGCGAACAGGTAGCAGCCGATCACCGACGAGAACTGCAGGATCGAATCGCCGAGCAGGTAGCTCGACAGCGCGCTGCTGATCAGTTCGTAGCCGAGCCCGCACGACGCGAGCACGAGAATCGACAGGACGAGCGCGCGCTTATGCAGCATGGCGCGTCCGTTGTGCAGCGATCGGCAATGTGGATATACTGGCGCGGAATTTTGACCGCTGGCCCCGCGCGGGCCGGCCGGCGACGGGGCGGCGAACCGAGCACAAAATCCGAGGGAAAGAATGAATAGTGCCTATCTCTATGCGGTTCATTTACTGTCGGCGTTCGTGCTGCTTCTTGTGTTCGCGGCAGTGTACCTGAAGGTCACCCCGTTCGACGAACTGGCGCTGATCCGCGACGGCAACGCGGCCGCGACGCTGTCGTTCGGCGGCGCGCTGATCGGTTTTTGCCTGACGCTCGCATCCAGCATCGCGCACAACTCGACGCTTGGCGAAGTCGTGGTCTGGGCCGTCGGCGCGATGATCGTGCAACTGATCACCTATGCGGCGCTGACGCGCCTGATGCCCGGCATGAATCATGCAATCGAGGATCGCAACATCGCGATGGGCGGCCTGATGGGCACCGCGTCGCTCGTCGTCGGCATCATCAATGCCGCCTGCCTGACCTGACGCGCCACGCGTCCGAGGAGACCGACATGAGTCTGGGTTCATTCATCCGTAAGCAGTTCATCGACGTCCTGCAATGGACGGAAGACACCGACGGCGTGCTGGCCTGGCGCTACCCGATGGAAGACCAGGAGATCCAGTACGGCGGCAAGCTGACCGTGCGCGAAACGCAGGTCGCGATCTTCGTCAACGAAGGCAAGGTGGCCGACGTGTTCCAGCCGGGGTTGTACACGCTGGAAACGAACACGCTGCCGGTGCTGACGTACCTGAAGAACTGGGACAAGTTCTTTCAATCGCCTTTCAAGTCCGATGTCTACTTCTTCAGCACGCGCTTGCAGCTCGGCCGTCGCTGGGGCACCGCGCAGCCGGTGACGATCCGCGATCGCGAGTTCGGCTTCGTGCAACTGCGTGCGTTCGGGATCTACTCGTACCGGATCGTCGACGCGGCCGCGTTCCACCGCGAGGTGAGCGGCACGCGTGCGCAGTACACGGTCGACGATCTCGAGCAGCAGTTGCGCAACCTGGTCGTCACCGCGATGAGCACGACGTTCGGCTCGGCCGACGTGCCGTTCGTCGACATGGCCGCGAACCAGTCGCTGCTGTCGCAGCGCGTGGCCGAGGCGCTGGTGCCGGTGTTCACGCGCTACGGGCTCGCGCTCGACGCGTTCGCGGTGGAAAGCGTGTCGCTGCCGGCCGAGCTGCAGAAGGCGCTCGACCTGCGGATCGGCGCGGGGATGGCCGGCGATCTCGCACGCGCCACGCAATACCAGACGGCGCAGGCGATTCCGCTCGCCGCGCAGAACCCGGGCGGCATCGCCGGGGTCGGTGCGGGCCTGGCCGCCGGCGCGGCGATCGGGCAGGCGATGGCCGGCCAGATCGCGGGCGCCGCGCAACCGGCGCCGCCCGCACCGCCCGCGCCCGCCGCCGCGCCGGCAGAGGGTACCGACTACGTGCAGCGGCTCGAGCAGCTGAAGGCGCTGTTCGACAAGGGCCTCGTGACCGAAGACGAATATTCGCGCGCGAAGGCCGAGATCCTCGCGAAGCTCACCCGGTAAGCCTCGCGCATGTTCAGTACCTCGTGCCCCCAGTGCGGCGCGCCGGTCGAGTTTCGCTCGGCGGCGGCCGTGATGGCCGTCTGCGCGTTCTGCCGCAGCACGCTGCTCAAGCGCGGCGCCGACGTCGAGCGGATCGGCGAGCTGGCTACCGTGATCGACGATGCGTCGCCGATCCAGATCGGTACGGCCGGGCGCTACGGCAAGCGTGCGTTCACGGTGCTCGGCCGCATCCAGATGACCTACGACGCCGGCGCGTGGAGCGAGTGGTACGTCGTGTTCGACGACGGCGCGTTCGGCTGGCTGTCGGATGCGTCGGGCCAGTACGCGGTCACGGTGCGCGAGCCCGACGATGCATCCGGCGGCGCGTGGCCCGCGTTCGGCACGCTCGAGCCGGGCATGCGGATCGACCACGGCGGCCGGGCGTATCTCGTGTCCGACGTGCGTACCGCGCGTTGCACGGGCGGCGACGGCGAATTGCCGTTTCGCGTCGACGCCGGCTGGGAGGCGCGCGTCGTCGACCTGCGGACCGGCAATGCATTCGCGACCTACGACTATTCCGACGCCGATTCGAACGGCGGCAGTCCGGCCGTCTATACGGGCGAAGCGCTGGAATTCGATGCGCTCGCATTCACCGGGCTGCGCGATACCGAACACGACACGCGCGAGAAGCGCGGCGCGGAGATGGTGCCGTTCGCGTGCCCGAGCTGCGGCGCGCCGCTGACGTATCTGCCGAACGTGGCCGACTACGTCGTGTGCGGCAGTTGCCACACGGGCGTGCAATGCACGGCCGAGCAGCAGACCGTGTTCGCCGCGCAGCGCAAGCTCGATGCGGTGAAGGGCGCGCTGGAACTCGGCGCGATCGGCACGTTCGACGGCGTGAAGTACACGGTGATCGGCATGATGCGGTGCCGCGTGCCGGGCGACGCCGAGACCTGGGACGAATACCTGCTGCTGAACCCGAAGCGAGGCTTCCTGTGGCTCGTGCAGAGCGAAGGGCGCTGGGAGCGCGTGCAGGTGCTTGACCAATGGCCGACGATCGGCGGCGAGTCCGACGTGATCGACGGCGGCAAGACCTACCGGCTGCGCGAGGCATACGACTCGGAGGTCGTCTACGTGGTCGGTGCGTTCAACTGGCGCGTGCAGGTGGGCGATCGCACGTCGATCGTCGACTATGGCTGGCAGAAGGACAAGCTGACGCGCGAGCGCAGCGACACGGAAATCGTCTGGTCGCGCGCACGGCCGCTGTCGGGCAGCGCGCTTGCCGAACGTTTCGGCACGCCGGCGCTGGCGACGGCGGCGGCCGCTTCAGGCGCGGCCGCATCGACGGGCCTGTTCGGCGGAAAGGGTCCGCACAGTTTCGCGCCGCTGCCGTGGGTGTTCAGCGCATTGCTCGTGATCTTCAACATGGGATCGCTGTTCGCGTTCAGCGGCCGTACCGTCTACGTGCTGATCGGCCTGCTGGTGCTGTGGCTGCCGGAATGGCTGTGGAAGGGTTTTGCGTCGGACGGGGGCAAGTCGTGATCCGGTACATCCTCTACGGCATCTACGGCCTGATCGTCGTCACGCTGTTCAGCTGCGCATCGATCGGCGGCAGCGGGTCGGGCGGCAGCGGCTGGGGCAGTTCGTCGGCCCGCAGCGGCTACTCGTCGTACGGGTCGCACAAATGACCGCGCGCGACGGAATCGAGCCGCCACGCGCGACGCTCGGCTCGCACGTGCTGGCCGACCTGGCCGGCGCCGACGCGGCGTTGCTGCGCGACGCGGCACGGCTCGAAGCGATCCTCACCGACGCCGCGCAACGGGCCGGCGCGCGCGTGATCGGCGCGCATTTCCATCACTTCGGCGGCGCGCACGGCGTGACGGGGGTCGTGCTGCTCGCCGAATCGCACATCACGATCCATACGTGGCCCGAGCATCGCTTCGCGGCCGTCGACGCGTTCATGTGCGGCGCGGCGCGCGCGGCCGAAGCCGTCGACGCGATCGCCGCGGCGCTCGGCACGCACGCGCAGGTCCGTCAGCAGGTGGCGCGTGGCGGGGCGTTGACCTGAAAGGGCGTTGCCCAACCGTTATCGACATGCTCAAAAGAACCGGAATGACCGCATCGATCGGCCTGGCCTGCTTCGTTGGCAACGTTGCCGCACAGTCGCCGCCAAAACCGCCCGGGCCGGTCGTGATGATCCACTTCGACTACGACGCGAGGGACGACGCGCGCCTTCACCGGCTCGAGCAACGGCTCGATCGCGCGGTGAGGCGGGCGGGGGCCGGTGAACTCGGCGAGACCGAGCTCCATCGCGACGGCAACGACGGTTACCTGTATTTCCATGGCGCCAGCGCCGACCGCCTGTACGCGATCGCGCGCCCGATCCTGAAATCGTCAGGATGGCTGACCGGAATGGAAGTGACGTTGCGCCGCGAATCGGGCACCGAAGCGTTCGTGACGCGCTAGCGGTCGAACCGGAACGTCGACACGCTGTACAGGGTCGCGGCCGGCGTGAGAACAACGCAAATGCCGAACACGATCATCTCCTCATCAGGTGGGCCGACGGCTGTCACGCAGCCGTCATGTGACGTTGCCGCACGCGGTTCGGGCTATCGGGCTCCCCGGATCGTGTTCGTGTCGATACCGTGACAGGGCGCGTGCGCGGCTCCCGCGGTCAGTGCGGCAGGGCTTCGGCTTCGGCCCAGCGCTTGAACGAATCGAGACGCCGGCGCGTCTGCACGAGATAGAACGCACCGATCAGCGGTTCGAGCAGCCAGCGCAGCCAGGACGGCTGCGCGCGGAAGTTGTACGTGAACTTCACCTCGGTCGACCCCGGCGTGTGTTCGGTGAAGTTCCAGCTGCCGCTGAAGCGTTCGAGCACCTTCGGCCCTTCGACCATTTCGACGGCGGCGACCTGCGGCGGACGGTACGAGATGTAGCGCGACACCATCGTCGCGCCCGACTGGCTGCGGCAGAATGCGTCGACGCCCACGTTGGCCGTGGTCCCGTCGAGCAGGTAGGCGTCGGTGAGGAAGCTGTCCCACACGAGCCGCCGCGCATAATCCTGCGACCACGTGAAGAGGCGCCTGCGATCGACGCCGACGGTCCGGCTGACTGAGATCCTCATGATGGCGGGCGCGAAGGCGTGGATTGGGATGCAATCGAGTGTACCCCGCCAATAACCTGCGTTTCGTCATACTTCGTCAAGTCGAGCATGCGCTCGACTGCGTGTGATTGACGCACCTCGGGATTTCCCCTAGGATTCATTCCAACCCTTCGGGACAGACCCGGAGCGTTTCAATCTCTTGAGGGAGCCTCATGAGTACGCAACAGAACCGGCGCTTCGACGCGCTCGTTTTCATTGGTCGTTTCCAGCCTCCGCATCGTGGTCACCTGAACGTGCTGAAGTCGGCACTGAGCCGGGCCGAGCGCGTGTGCGTGCTGATCGGGTCGACCGACAAGCCCCGCACCATCAAGGATCCGTTTTCGTTCGACGAGCGCCGGCAGATGCTGGCTTCGCTGCTCGACGCGTCCGAGCGCGACCGCGTGACGATCGCGCCGCTGCAGGATTCGACGTACAACGACGGCGACTGGGTGCGCTGGGTGCAGGAGGCCGTGGCCGTCACGCTCGGCGATGTCGCGCAGCGCAAGGTCGGGCTGATCGGCCACGAGAAGGACGCCACGTCCTATTACCTGCGGATGTTCCCGCAATGGGAGCTCGTCGACGTCGATGCGACGGAAGACATTTCCGCCACCGAGATCCGCGACCAGTATTTCGCCGAACGCACCAACAGCTTCGTGCAGTGGGCCGTGCCGGAACCCGTGTTCGGCTGGCTCGAGCGCTTTCGCACGCAGCCGGAATTCGCGCAGCTGAAGTCGGAAGCCGAATTCATCGCCGCGTATCGCAAGGCGTGGGCGGCCGCACCGTATCCCGTCACGTTCGTGACGGTCGACGCGGTGGTCGTGCACTCGGGCCACATCCTGCTGGTGCGTCGCCGCAGCGAGCCGGGGCGCGGCCTGTGGGCGCTGCCGGGCGGGTTCGTGAACCAGGACGAGCGGCTCGACGCGGCCTGCATCCGCGAGCTGCGCGAGGAAACCGGCCTCAAGCTGCCCGAGCCCGTGCTGCGCGGCTCGATCAAGGATCGCCAGGTATTCGATCATCCGACGCGCTCGCTGCGCGGCCGCACGATCACGCACGCATGCCTGTTCAACTTCCCGACCGGCGAGCTGCCGCGCGTGAAAGGCAGCGACGACGCCGACAAGGCGCGCTGGGTGCCGCTCAACGAGTTCGCGCAGATGCGCAACGTGATGTTCGAGGATCACTTCGACATCGCGTACCACTTCCTGGGGAAGCTGTGATCCGCTGATTCCCCGCATTCCGTCCGCCGCGACAGACGCGGCGGCACTTCAACGGCCTAGAGGAGCTCTAGCCATGCAAAACGATCCCGGCGGCTTTGCCGCGGTTCTCGCCAATCCGATTCTCAATACGGATTCCTACAAGGCTTCCCACTTCCTGCAGTATCCGCCCGATGCGTCGGCGATGTTCTCGTACGTCGAATCGCGCGGCGGCCGATACGACCGCACGGTGTTCTTCGGCCTGCAGATGCTGCTGAAGGAATATCTGTGCAAGCCGGTCACGCCCGCGATGATCGACGACGCACGCGATTTCTTCGCGGTACACGGCGAGCCGTTCAACGAAGCCGGGTGGCGTTACATCGTCGAACGCTACGACGGCTACCTGCCGGTGAAGATCCGCGCGGTGCCCGAGGGCGCGGTGGTGCCGGTGCACAACGTGCTGATGACCGTCGAATGCGACGATCCGCGGGTGTTCTGGCTTGCGTCCTATCTCGAGACGATGCTGCTGCGCATCTGGTATCCGGTGACGGTCGCGACGCGCAGCTGGCACCTGCGGCAGACGATTCGCCGCTTCCTCGAAAAGACCGACGACGATCTCGCGCAACTGCCGTTCAAGCTGCACGACTTCGGCGCGCGCGGTGTATCGAGCGCGGAATCGGCCGCGATCGGCGGCGCCGCGCACCTCGTGAACTTCATGGGCTCGGACACGGTGCTCGGCGTGCTGGCCGCGAACCGCTTCTATCGCGAGCCGATGGCCGCGTACTCGGTGCCGGCCGCCGAGCACAGCACGATCACGTCGTGGGGCCGTGACGGCGAGGCCGATGCGTATCGCAACATGATCCGCCGCTTCGGGTTGCCCGGTGCAATCGTGTCGGTCGTGTCGGATTCCTACGATCTGTTCGCCGCGCTCGATCTGTGGGGCGGCGAACTGCGGCAGGCCGTGATCGATTCGGGGGCGACGCTCGTCGTGCGGCCGGATTCGGGCGATCCCGTGACGATCGTGCTGCAGACCGTGCGCGCGCTCGACGCGTCGTTCGGTTCGACCGTAAACGGCAAGGGGCGTCGCGTGCTGAATCGCGTGCGCGTGATTCAGGGCGACGGTGTCGACGAGGCGTCGATCGAAGCGATCCTGACGGCGCTCGACGACGCGGGCTACGCGGCCGGCAACGTCGTGTTCGGCATGGGCGGCGCGCTGTTGCAGCAGGTGAACCGCGATACGCAGCGTTTCGCGATGAAGTGCTCGGCGGTCCGGCGCGGCGGCGTGTGGCACGACGTTCGCAAGGATCCGGTCACCGACCAGGGCAAGCGTTCGAAGCAGGGGCGGCTCACGCTGCTGCGCAATCGGCGCACTGGCGAGTATCGGACCGTGACGCTGCCCGTCGCGTGGGACGACCGCATGCTGGAAGGCGAGTGGGACGACGCGCTCGAGACCGTGTTCGATACGGGGCGGCTGCTCGTCGATACGACGTTTGCCGAGGTGCGCGCGCGGGCGCATGCGGGCGAGGCGTAACTGACGGCGGGCGCGGCAAGGCCGCCGCGCCCGCCGGCGCTCCGTTTACGCTTCGCCGGCGCGGGCGACGAGCCGGCGCAGCACGGCGTCGGCGTCGATTTCGCCTCGAACGACATCCGCGCGCGCCGACTCGAAATCGATCCAGCCCTCGTTGAAGCCGTCGAGCATGCGCATGCGAGGTTCGGGGTAACGCATGTGCTGCGCATCGAACAGCGCCGCCCATGTGTCGCGCGGCACGGCTTCGGCGTGCACCGGGCGCCCGAGCACGCGGGCAAATGCGGCCGCGAGGTCGTTCGGGCTGACGCGGCGAGGCCCTTCGAGCTCGACGACGCGTGTGCCGGTCCATTCGTCCTGCAGCAGTGCGGCCGCGGTCCGGCCGACGTCGTCGGTCGCCACCATCGGCACCGGTTTGTCGAGCGGCTGGAGAAAACTGTGGACGACACCGGTGTCCCGGGCGGTCGCGACGTCCCAGGCGGCATTCTCGAGGAACCACGCGGGACGCAGGAACGCGACGGGCAACGGCAAATCGGCGAATGCCTGCTCGATCATCGTCAACTGCGTCAGCAGATTCACCGGTGTCGCCTGCGCGCCGATCGTCGACAGGCAGACGACCTTGCGCGGACGCGCGGCCCGCAACGCCGTGCCGACGGCATCGATGACGGCGCGCGTTTCGGGGAACCTCGGAGACGGATCGAAGCACGGCGGCAGCAGGACGAAGACGCCGTCCGTGTTCGCGAAGGCCGCCGTCAGCGCGGCGGCGTCGGTCATGTCGGCAACCGCGACCTCGCAACCGCGCTCGGTCCACGGTGCGGCGCGGTGTGCGGCGCGCGCGACCGCGCGTACGGTTTGGCCGGAGGCGAGCAGCGTTCGGGCGAGCGCGCCGCCGACCTGCCCGGTGATACCGGTAATGGCATACATGGTTCGACATCCTCATCGAGAAGAGAGCGGGCGCACCGATTCGGTCGGGCGCCGGGACTGCATCCGGCGTTCGGACTTGCCGTCGCGATGCATCGGGTTGCATGATAGGGACTGGCGATTCCTGATGGAATCGAATTCATGTCATTGGATTGGTGATCTTGAGTCATGAGTGAAATCATGGGTATCGACGGGCGCATTCTGGCGAACGTGAGCGTGTTGGCCGCGATCGTCGAAAGCGGCAGTTTCGCGCGCGCGGCCGACGCACTCGGCTTGTCGCCCTCCGGGGTCAGCCGGGCCGTGGGGCGGCTCGAGGCACGCGTCGGCGTGCGGCTGCTCGATCGCACGACGCGGTCGGTCACGCTGACGGACGAAGGGCGCCGGCTGTACGAAGAGATCGGCCCGCTGCTTGCCGGCATCGGCGATGCGCTCACGCTGGCCGCCGGTTCGGCCGCCGCCGTGCGCGGCAGGTTGCGCGTGAACGTCGATGCGTATTTCTCGCGGCGGATGCTGGCGCCGCATCTTCCGGCGTTCCTGGCGCGCCATCCCGATCTGTCGCTGGAACTGGCGGCGCGCGAGCAACTCGGCGATCTGGTCGCCGACGGATTCGACGTGGCGGTGCGGTTCGGCGAGCCGCCCTCGTCGTCGCTGGTGGCGCGCAAACTGCTGGAAACCCGTGCGCTGACGGTCGCTTCGCCCGCTTACGTGAAGCGGCACGGCCGTCCCGTGGTGCCGGCCGATCTTGCCGGCCATGCGTGCATCCAGATGCGCAATACGCTGACCGGTCAGCCGCTCGAATGGGTCTATCGGCTGGGGCGCAAGCGCGTGCCGGTCAAGACGGCGGGCCGGCTGCTCGTCAACGACGCCGGCACGATGCTCGGCGCGTGTCTGGCCGGTGTGGGTGTCGCGCGTTTCAAGGCGAGCGGGGTGGCGGGCCTGATCGAGCAGGGGCGGCTCGTCGAGCTGCTCGCGGATTGGCGCGGCGAGTCGTTTCCGCTGTTTGCCTACTATCCGTCGCGTCACCTGCCGCCCGCAAAGGTGCGGGCGTTCGTCGATTTCGTCGCGGAGATCGTGGCGGCCGGCCCTTAGCGTGCCCGCCTGCCGTCAACGCGGGCCGGCAACCGGCCGTGCGATCGCGTGCGCCGCCGAACGCGTTGCGTCCATCGCCCGCGCAAGCGCATCGAACACGGCGGGCCCCTTGCAGCGCGATACGTTGAAGCGCAGGTACGACGTCGCGGCGTGCGACGGACTGAACACGTTGCCGGGCGCGAGCACCACGTCGTGATCCAGCGCGTGGCGAGCCACGCGCGCGGCATCGAGCCCGTCGGGCAGTTCCGCCCACACGAACAGGCCGCCGCGCGGCTCCGTCCAGATGCCGAGCCCGGCCCGGGTGAGGCGCCGGATCGTTTCGCCCATCGCATCCGCGAGACGCGCGTGCAGGCTGTCGAGATGGCGCCGGTACGTGCCGTCGATCAGCAGCCGGTGCACCACGTTCGCGCCGATCTGCGCGTTGCCGAACGACGTCGCGAGCTTCAGGTCGACGAGCGCGTCGATCCATTCCGGGCGCGCGGCGACGTAGCCGCAGCGGATCGCGGCCGACAGCGTCTTCGAGAAGCTGCCGATCGACACGACGCGCGACAGCCCGTCGAATGCCGCGAGGCGCGGCGCGGGCGTGCTTTCGAAATCCGCGAAGATGTCGTCCTCGACGATCAGCAGCCCGTGCTCGGCCGCGAGCGTCAGCAGCCGGTGCGCCACGGGCGGCGCGAGCGTCGCGCCGGTCGGGTTGTGCAGCGCCGCGTTGGTGATGTACAGGCGCGGGCGATGTTCGGCGAGCACCTGCTCGAAGCGCCCGAGATCGGGGCCGGTCGGCGTGTACGGGACGCTGACGATCCGTGCGCGGTGCGCGCGCAGCAGCGCCTGGAAATTGAAGTAGCACGGATCGTCGAGCACGACCGTGTCGCCGGGTTCCAGCAGCAGGCGGCACACGAGATCGAGCGCATGCGTGCCGCCGTCGGTCAGCATGATCTGCGTGGGCTCTACATGGACACCGTGCTGCGCGAGCCGCCACGTGAGCTGCTGGCGCAGCGCGGGCAGGCCGAGCGGCGTCGCGTAGTCGGTCAGCGCGTCGGCGTCGTCGCGCGACACGGCGCGCAGCGCACGGCGCAGGCTCTCGTCCGGCAGCCACGACGACGGCAGCCAGCCGCAGCCGGGCTTCACCGAGGTCGGCGCCGCTTCGAGCGACTGGCGCGACAGCCACAGCGGATCGAGTTCGCGATCGAGGCGCGGGCCGAGATCGGCGAGCGCGAGCGGCGGCGCGTGGCCCGACACGTAGAAGCCCGAACCGCGCCGCGCAATCAGCACGCCTTCGCTCGCGAGCCGCTCGTACGCATCGACGACCGTCGATTTCGATACCCCCAGACTGTCGGCCATCATCCGGATCGACGGCACGCGTGCGCCGGGCATCAGCGCGCGGCTCGCGATGCGTGCGTGCAAGGTATCCATCACGGTTTCGACGCGTGTACGCGACGCCGCGGGCGGAACGGGAGACGGGGCGACCTGGCTCATGGCGAAAAATGAACTGTACGGCCGGTTGTCCAGTACAGTTCGTCCGGATTGTATTGGGCTGTAGCTTACGCGCTTTTCGCGGGCGGCGGATCATCGGTGATCTACTTTTCCCGTTCAGGATTTCCCGTGCAAAAGACGACCGACGGATGGCTCAGCGGCCTGCTGGGCGTGATCATCTTCAGTGGCTCGCTGCCTGCGACGCGTATCGCGGTGCAGGGGCTCGATCCGCTGTTTCTCACGTTCGCGCGGGCGACGATCGCCGGTGCGCTCGGCCTGCTGCTGCTCGCCGTGCTGAAGCAGCGGCGGCCGACGCGTGCCGAGATCGTGTCGCTGGCCGTCGTCGCGCTCGGCGTCGTGGTCGGTTTTCCGTTATTGACGGCGCTCGCGCTGAAGCATGTCACGTCGGCGCACGCGATCGTGTTCGTCGGCCTGCTGCCGCTGGCAACCGCGTTGTTCGGCGTATGGCGCGGCGGCGAGCGGCCGCGGCTGCCGTTCTGGATCTTCTCGATCGTCGGCAGCGGCGCGGTGGCCGCGTTTGCGCTGCGCAACGGCGGGCAGGCGTCGGTCGTCGGCGATGCGCTGATGCTGGCGGCGATCGTCGCGTGCGGGCTCGGCTACGCGGAAGGCGCGCGCCTGTCGCGCCAACTCGGCGGCTGGCAGGTGATCTCGTGGGCGCTCGTGCTGTCGCTGCCGCTGATGGGGCCGCTCGCGTGGTTCACGTGGCCCGCGTCGTTCGACGCCGTCGATGCCGCCGCGTTGTGGGGGCTCGCGTACGTGTCGCTGTTCAGCATGCTGATCGGCTTCGTGTTCTGGTATCGCGGGCTCGCGCTCGGCGGGATCGCCGGTGTCGGCCAGCTGCAGTTGCTGCAGCCGTTCTTCGGTTTCCTGCTGGCGGCCGGCCTGCTGCACGAAACGGTGCCGCCGTCGATGATCGTCGTGACGGTGGTCGTGGTCGGCTGCGTGGCGGGCGCGAAGTATTTCTCGAAGATGGCGCCCGTGCGGCGCGCGGGGTGATCGAGGCGCGCGGGCGTGCGCCCCGTCCCGCGATGCGCGGCGTTATTCGAACGTCTCGAGTGCGAGCAGTTCCTCGATCGTTTGCCGGCGCCGGATCAGCCGCGGCGTGCCGTGATCGACGAGCACTTCCGGCGCGAGCGGCCGGCTGTTGTAGTTCGAGGACATCGACGCGCCGTATGCGCCCGCATCGTGCAGGAACAGCAGGTCGCCGATCTGCGGCTGCGGCAGCTTGCGGTGCGTGACCACGCCGCCCGCGTCCTGCGTGAACACGTCGCCGGATTCGCACAGCGGGCCCGCGATCGCCAGATCGACGGCCGGGCGGCCGGCCGGCGGCGTGCCGTCGTGCGCGTGCACGGACACCGCGTGATAGCTGCCGTACATCGACGGCCGCATCAGGTCGTTGAAGCCCGCGTCGATCAGCACGAAATCGTGCTTCGGCCGGCGGTTCACGGCCTGCACTTCGGTGACGAGCGTGCCGGCTTCCGCGACGAGGAAGCGGCCCGGTTCGATCTCGATGCGCACCGGGTGGCCGAGGTGCCGCTCGATCCGCTTGCGGGCGGCGTCCCACTGGCTGAAGTAGTGACCGACGTCGACGCGCGGTTCGCCGTCGCGATACGGGATCGACAGGCCGCCGCCGGCCGAGATCGCGTCGATGTCGTGGCCGAGCGACGTGACGAGATCGACCATCGCATCGCACACCTGCGACAGGTGGCCGTAGTCGACACCCGAGCCGATGTGCATGTGGATGCCGACGAGCTTCAGCCCGTACTGGCGCACGATCTCGATCGCGCGCGGCACGTCGTCGATCCAGATGCCGTGCTTGCTCTGCGGGCCGCCGGTGTTGGTCTTGTTGCTGTGGCCGTGGCCGAAGCCGGGATTGACGCGCAGCCACACGCGGTGGCCCGGCGCGTGCTCGCCGATGCGCGCGAGCATGTCGAGCGAGCCGGCGTTGACGGTTACGCCGTGCTTGAGCACGGCCGCGAGCGTCGGGCGGTCGATCAGGTCGGCCGTGAACACGACGCCTTCCGGCTCGCCGGCCGGGCTGAAGCCCGCCGCGAGGCTGCGTTCGATCTCGCCGAGCGACACGGCGTCGACGCACGCGCCTTCGTCGCGCATCAGCTTCAGGATATGGACGTTCGAGTTCGCCTTCTGCGCGTAGCGGATCACGTCGAACTGGCGCAGTTGGGCAATGCGGTCGCGGATGACGTCGGCGTCGTACACCCACAGCGGGGTGCCGTATTGCTGCGCGAGCGTCGCGAGCTGGCGGGAATCGAGTGACATATGGTGGATGAATCGGATCGAATGAACGGATAGCGTGGATGATGCACCCGATCGTCTATACAGTAAAATGCCTGTTTTTCGACATTCGATTCAGTTCTGATATAGATAGTCATGCTCACGCACCGTCACATCGAGGTATTCCGCGCGCTGATGGTCACCGGCAGCACGACGCGCGCGGCCGAGATGCTGTACACGTCGCAGCCGACGATCAGCCGCGAGCTCGCGCGGATGGAGCAGGTCGTCGGCTTCGCGCTGTTCGAGCGCGCGCATGGCCGGCTGCGGCCGACGATGGCCGCGCTCACGCTGTTCGACGACGTGCGGCTCGCGTATGTGGGGCTCGAACGCGTCGCGGCGACGGCCGCGCGCCTGCGCGAGTTTCGCGACGGCCAGCTGTCGGTGATCGCGCTGCCGGCGTTTGCGCACGCGATCCTGCCCGGCGCGGCCCGCCGTTTTCACGGCGCGCATGCGGGTGTCAGCCTGTCGGTCGAAACGCAGGAATCGCCGATGCTCGAAGAGTGGCTGACCGCGCAGCGTTACGACCTGGGGCTGACCGAGCACGACGTCGCGCCGGCCGGCACCGTGCTCACGCCGCTGCTCGAAGTCGATGAAGTATGCGTGCTGCCCGACGGTCACCCGCTGCTCGCGCAGGACGCGATCGACCTGCTGGATCTCGCCGATCGACCGTTCGTGAGCCTGTCGCTGAACGATCCGTACCGCATCCTGATCGACGAGGCGTTCGCGCAACTCGGCGTCGCGCCGCGCTCGGTGGTCGACACGCCGTCGGCCGTATCGGTGTGCGCATTCGTGCGGCAGGGGCTCGGCGCCGCGATCGTCAATCCGCTGACCGCGCTCGATTTCGTCGGGCGCGACCTGCACGTGCGGCCGCTCACGCGATCGTTTCCGTACCGCGTCAGCATGATCGTGCCCGAGCACCGGCCGAAGAATCTGCTCGTCGATGCGTTCGCCGATGCGCTGCGCGGCGAGGCGAAGGCCATCCGCAGGCGGCTGGCCGCGCACCTCGGCTAGCGGCCCCGTATGATGGGCGTTTCGCCGCCATCGTCCTCGTTTCCAGGAATCTCGCCATGACCGCCGCATCGTCTTCCCTCGAACCACCGACCCTCCGCGGCGAGCGCGTCGTCCTGCGGCCGCTCGATGCATCCGACCGGCAGGCGCTGCTCGATGCCGCCGCCGACGGCGAGTTGTGGAACCTGACGGTCACGGTCGTGCCGGGCGCGGGGACGATCGACGCGTATATCGATACCGCATTGCAGGGGCGCGCGGCCGGCACCGTGATGCCGTTCGTGATCGTCGATCGCGCATCGGGCCGCGTGATCGGCAGCACGCGCTTCTGGAAGATCGACCGCAAGAATCGCAAGCTCGAGATCGGTCATACGTGGTTGAGCGAATCGGCGCAGCGCACGCGTGCGAATACCGAGGCGAAGTGGCTGCTGCTGGCGTATGCGTTCGACACGCTGCACTGTGTGCGCGTGCAGTTCACGACCGACGAGCTGAACGAGAAATCGCGCGCGGCGATCCTGCGGATCGGCGCGAAACAGGAGGGCATCGTGCGTCACGAACGGATCATGCCGGATGGCCGCAAGCGCAATTCGGTGCGCTTCAGCATCATCGACGACGAATGGCCGGAAGTGAGCGCGCGGCTGGTGGCGAAGCTCGCGACCTGACGCGTGACGTGCGTCGCGCCGCCGGCGGGAGCGGCGGCAGCGCGACGACGGGGGAAGTGGTGTGCCGCGCGCGAGGCGCGGCGCTGTATCGCGTTACTGCGCCGAAGCGAGGTGATGACGCTGCGCGAGCTTCTGTGCGTCCGCGTAGTGCGCCTGCAGGATCGGCAGCGACTGGCGTGCGACTTCCTTCAGCTTCGTGTCGCGGCCCGAGGCGATTTCGGCCTGGAATGCCGAGATCGCCTTCTGCTGGCCCGCGAGCGCGACCTGCTCGATGTATGCCTTGTCGAACTCGGCGCCGCGCAGGTTCTTGATGCTGCTCAGCACGGCCGTGTCGGGGTCGTTGGCCGGCACGTCGACGCCGCGCGGGCTCGCCGCGCGCATCGCCTGGATGATCTTTTCATCGTCGGTCGACACGCGTTGCGCGAATGCCTTGACCTGGCTGTCCGACGTGCGCGAATCGGCGATGCGCGCCGCGTCGTGCTGCGTCGACACGGTCTTCGTGCCGTCGGTGATGAAGGCCTGGTCGGCTTCGTGGATGCGCGTCGCGGCGGCGGCCGGCGCAGCCGGTGCCGGTTGTGCGGTTTGCGCGGTCGCCGTCACGGCGACGAGAAGCAGGCCAGCGGCAGACAAAGCAAGGCGCGAGATGGGGGGGAAGCGGTTCATGAGGACCTCCTGTCAATCGGGGCTCTGGTTGAAAAACGGATCACGTGATCCGTTGCTGTGCGAGAGACCGGGCGCGCCCGGACCGGATTCGACCGCCGCTCTGCCGCGGCGCCGGTCGAAGTGTTTCCCGGCCCGACTGATTCTAGGAGGGCGGTCGGGTAGCAGGTGCAACCGCGATGTGGCTTGTGTAACGGTTGGTAAGACGAAACGATGCGCGCGCCGGCGGACAGGTAGTGCGTACCTGATGCCCCTGCGGCGGCGGCAATTTTTGCGTGCGCGTGACGCATGCGATGCATGGGACGCACGCGCGTGTCATCGGTGGTTGAGCGTCGTGCTGTCGGGTCGCGCATGCGATGCGCGAGCAAGCGTCACACGCGATCGAGCAACGCATCGAGGCGCGGCAGCAGCGGTGTCGCGCAATGTGCCTGCAATGCATCGGGCGCGGTGTAGCCCCACGCGACACCCTGGAACGCGATGCGTGCGCGTCGCGCTGCGTCGGCGTCGCGGATTTCGTCGCCGACGTACAGCACTTCGTCGGCACGTACGCCGGCCTCGCGCACCAGCGCGCGCAGGCGACGCGCCTTGCCGAACAGCGGAATGCCGCATGCGAACGTGTCGACGTGGGCACTGGCACGCGGGCCGAGCCGGTCGCGCACGATGTCTTCGGTGTTGGACGTGGCGATCGCGATACGGATGCCGCGCGCGGCGAGCGCGTCGAACGTTGCGTCGACGCCGGGGAACAGCGTCACCTGCGCGACGCGCGGCCGCATCAGGCGGCGCATGTCGATCGTCACGCGCGGCACTTTCCACATCGGCACCTCGAGCGCGCGAATGATGTCGCGTGCCGACATGCCGCGCAGCGCGGGGCGCAGTTCGGGCGTCGCGTCGCGGAAGCCGTGCAGGCGCGACGCTTCCGACAGCGCCGCGAGAAAGCTGTCGAGCGAATCGGCGAGGGTGCCGTCGAAGTCGAATGCGATGAGGCGGAAGGGCATGAGGCGACGTGACCGGTTCATGGGGCGGGTGACATTGTCGCCGATTCGGCCGCGGCGGATCGATGATGTACCTTGTCCGCCGCTTCACGGCGCGGTATCGTCGATGCTCCGCCTTCCGACCTCGACCGGAGAACCGCCGTGCCCGCAGCCGCCCCCGCCACGCTGAGATTTTCCACCGACAAGCGCGAACTCGACATCGACGCGATCCACGACTTCCTGCATCGCGATGCGTACTGGTCGCAGGGCATTCCGCGCGACGTGGTCGAGAAGGCGATCGAGGGTTCGCTGTGCTTCGGTGCGTATGTCGGCGACCGGCTCGTCGGGTTCGCGCGGCTCGTTACCGATCATGCGACGTTCGCGTACCTGTGCGACGTGTTCGTGTTGCCGGCCGATCGCGGCAACGGCTACGGCCGTGCGCTGATCGATCACGTGTTCGCGCAGGAGATGGTGCAGCGGCTGCGCCGCATCATGCTCGTGACGACCGATGCGCACGAACTGTACCGGCCGGTCGGCTTCGGGCCGTCCGCGAATCCCGAGCGGCTGATGGAGATCCGCCGTCCCGACATCTACGCGAAACGCTGACGCGCGGCGCAGCGCATACAATACGCGCTTTCCGTTTTTTGCCGAAGAGAAGCCCATCATGACCGAACAGGAAGCCGAACAGCTCGCGACGCACCGTCACTACAAGGGCGGGCTGTACCGCTACATCGGCGTTGCACGCCACTCCGAAACCGAGGAATCGGTGGTCGTGTACGAGCATCTGTGGCCGCATGCGCGCGGGCTGTGGGTGCGTCCGGAAGCGATGTTCAACGGGAACCTCGAGGACGGTACGCCGCGCTTTCGCAAGCTGCGCGACTGATCCGTGCCGGCGGCGCGTGCGCCGCCGCCGCGAGGGCCGGCCAATCCGTCACGCGCCGGTCAGCGCCTTCACCAGCTCGGGCGGCGCGTGTCTGACCGTTACCTCCGGTGTGCCGTGCCACGCCGCGAGTCTCTTCACGGCCTTCGCGACGTCGGCCGCGAGCCCCGCACCGACGCGCACGCCCGGCTCGACATGCACCGCCTTCAGCTCGAACGTACCCAGCGTGCGATGCGCTTTCGCATCGACGCGGCCGACCAGCCGGCCGCGATGCAGCACGGGCAGGCAGAAATAACCGTAGCGCCGCTTGTGCTCGGGCGTATAGCACTCGATCGTGTAGTCGAAGCCGAACAGCGTCGACGCGCGCCGCCGGTCCCAGACGACCGGATCGAACGGCGACAGCAGCGTCGTGACCGTCGAGCGCAGCGTGTCGGCCTCGGCGGCCGGCAGCCAGGCTTCGAGCGAGCGATGCACGTAGGCCGGTTCCTTCCAGTCGTCGATCCGCACCGGAATCAGGTCGCCGGCTGCCGCGAGCCGCTCCAGTTCGTCGCGGTACGAGCGGCGCGGCAGCCGGTAGTAGTCGGCGACCCAGTCCGCGCGCACGACGCCGAGCGCACGGCACGTGTAGTCGAGCAGCGCCGGCAGCACGGCTTCGCGTGGCGGCAGGTCGCGTGAATCGTCCCAGCCGGGCAGCACGCGTTCGCGGACGTCGTACACGCGCTGGAAATTGCGGCGTTCCGACACCATCAGGTCACCCGTCGTGAACAGCACCTCCAGGTGCCGTTTCTCCGGCTTGCGATCCCACCATCCGTTGCCCTTCGCGCCATCCTCGCGCGCGAAATCGGCCGACCGCACCGGGCCCTCGTCGCGAATCCGCGCGAGCAGCCGCTCGATGTCGGGCCGGTTGCGCTCATGCCATTCGGCCGCGTATTTCCAGCCCATCCCCGACGGATCGAGCATCTTGTAGCGCATCAGCCCGAACTGCTCGACCGGCAGGAAGCACGCCTCGTGCGACCAGTACTCGAACAGGCGCGCTTCGGCGAGATGTTCGTCGAGCCACTGCGGCGCGAAATCGCCGAGGCGGCTGAACAACACGAGATACGGGCTGCGCGCGACGACGTGAATGGTGTCGATCTGCAACTGCGCCATGCGGCGGATCGTGTCGAGCACGTCGGTTTTGGTTGCCTTGCGGCGGGGCGGCGTCAGCAGGCCCTGCGCGGCGAGATGCAGCGCGCGGGCGGCGGCGGGCGAGAGCGTAAGCATCGGAATGGCGGTCGAGGGTGGTGATCGGGGACCACTTTAGCGCGAAAGCGGCGCACGCGTGCGATGCGCTGCCGCCGCGCGTCTGACAATGCTTGACAGATAGGTTTCGCAAGTTTCCCTATAGTGCAGTTCATGGCGCGGCGACAAATGCGCGCAACGATTCCGCTTCCGACGCACATATGTCCATGGCACGCAGGAAGCGAATCCTGGATTCTCAACCCCCATCGGGAATTCAGGAGCCCTGAGCGGACATCCATGCGGCTGTGCACCGGCCCCGAGTGGATGTCCGCTGATTTTTTTGTATCGCCGGATTTTCACGCGCCGCCGCCGTGCCTGTCACGCCGCGGCACTCGTTTCCCCGGGCCGCAGCGCGCGCGACAGGTCGTAGTGTCTGGCCGCACCGTAGCGTGGCGAACCGAAATGCCAGTCGTAGTTGCCGCGGATGTACGAGCGCGCGCCTTCGAGCAGGCGCAGCGACGTTCGATCGTCGGTGCGCGCCCGCACGCGGGCCTCCAGTTCCAGATAACGCATCAGATACCCGTTGTGGATCGCGGCCGCCGCGTCGAGCGCGGCTTGCGGCGCGAGGCCGCGCTCGTGCATCAGGACGCAGACGAGATTGCTGCTCGATTCGCCGGCTTCCTTCGGATACGAAAAGATGTCGTTGCAGAGGCACAGGATCAGGCCGGACAGCTTGCGCAGGCGCCGGACCTCTTCGTCCGCATAGAATGCGACGGGCGCTTCGTACCCCGCCGCGATGTCGATCAGTGCAAACGCGCCTTCGCCGCATCCGTTGTACGTGCGGCCGGAAAGGTATTCGGCCTCGCCCGGCACGACATCCGTCGCGTAGCGGCCGGCCTCCCACAGCGTCGAAAACAGGAACGTCATCATGCCGGCCGTCCAGCGTGCGTATTGCGCGGCCGTGGACGCGGCTGCGATGCGCGTGCAGATGTCCTGCGTCGCGCGTTGCAGCGCGGGCAGGAACGCGGCCATGTGCGGCAGGCGCGCGGCCAGCGCATCGCGCAGCGGCACCGGATCGTGACCGGCCGGATCCGCGATCATCTCGTACAGCCACAGGTAGAGCGCCCCGAGATCGCCCGGCGAGCGGGCGACGCCATGCAGGCTGCACAGGCCGTCGTCGATCGAGAAAATCCAGCCGTACGCGCGGGTCGCCGAGCACAGGCCGTCGAAGGTCGAGTACGCATAGACCCGCGCGCAGTATTCGCCGATCTTGCCGTGACGGATGCCGCTGGCCCAGCGCGGATCCTCGAGCAGGCCATGACCGTTCATCCAGGCCTGCAGGTCGGCTTCGGCGCGGTCGGCGTCGGGGTGCACGGGCGTCCGGAACGGGTGAAACAGGTGCGGAAGCACCAGCGTGGGCGCGGCGGCAACGGTTTCGACGGCGGACATGGCGTACCTCGCGGATAGCGGGTGACAACGGGTGTCGTGAAGGGAGTCCGGCTTATTTGCCGAACCGGCGCGCGCGCTTGCCGTACGCATCGATGGCCTGATCGAAATCGTCCCGTCCGAAATCGGGCCAGCAGGTCGGCGTGAAATAGAACTCCGAGAAGGCGGTTTGCCAGAGCATGAAATTCGACAGGCGCTGCTCGCCGGACGTGCGGATCACGAGGTCCGGCTCGGGCTGGCCGGCCGTACAGAGCCGGCTCGCGATCATTTCCGGGCTGAGTTGCGCGAGCAACTGATCGACGGTACCGGCCGCGACGTGCTCCTCGATCAGCGACCGGATCGCATTCAGCAGGTCGAGGCGGCCGCTGTACGCGACGGCGATGTTGACGTCGAGCCCGCGCGCATCGGCCGTGCGTCGTTGCGCGGCGCCGATCCGTTCGGCCGTGTCGGGCGGCAGCTTCGTCAGGTCGCCGATCACGTGCAGGCGCCAGCGGCCGCTGGCGGCGAGCTCGTCGAAAACGTCGGTGATCACCGCGAGCAGCCCGCGCAATTCCTCGGCGTCGCGGTTCAGGTTTTCGGTGGACAGCGGCCACAGCGTGACGAACGGGATGGCGGCTTCCTCGCACCACGACAGCAGCGCATGCACGTTGCGGCCGCCGGCCCGGTAGCCGTCGGCGGTCGGCAGGCCGAGCCGGTCGGCCCAGCGCCGGTTGCCGTCGAGGATGACGGCGAGATGCGTGGGCAGCGGCTGTGCCGCAACGCTCGGTACGGCGGGCGAATCGATGGCGAATGTTTCCGGCGCGCGCACAATCAGCTCTTGAGTCATGGCGACTCCTTCGAGGCGGGAAGCGATCGAAACGTCAAACAGCAGGGGGATTGTTATGCCAACTTCCGTATGTCGGCGTGGGGATGAATGTTCGCGCCGATGCGACCGCCCATTATTGGCCGATATATTCGGGATTTTCAAGTTAACGACGTGCGCGCAATCGCGGTGCGTCGGCCGTGCGGCCGGGCGGGCATTGCACCGCGGCGCATGGATCTCCGATCCGATTCGGTGCAGGCGATTTTCCAGCTGATGTCTTGTCGAAGCCGTCATTCCGGCCCGCGTTTTTCGCGCGTTTCGATTTCTTGAATAAACCGGAAATTAAAAAATAAAAACGAGGCAATCGACAGGCGGCCGAGGGCGGCGGAAACGATTCCGATGCGCCGACCGCGTGTTGCCGCTCATTGCCGTTTGCCGCGCGCCACTTCGTCGCCGGCGCCGGGCGGCAGCCGCCGCGTGATCGGAATCGACGCGAACGAGCACAGCCCGACCACCAGGAACGCGGGCCAGAAATCCGACCACATCATCTTCTGGTGGCCCTGCAGCCAGTGCGACACGTGCAGCACGAGGCCGGCCACCGTCACGCCGAGGCCGAGCGACATCTGCTGCACGACGCTGCCGAGGCTCGTGGCACGGCCCGCGTCGCGCGGCGAGATGTCCGCGTAGATCATCGAGTTCAGGCTCGTGAACTGCAGCGCGGGGAAGATGCCGCCGACGAGCACGATCAGCCAGATCGCCCAGGTCGCCATGCCGGGATGGAACACGCCGTACGCGGCGATCGCGAGGCCCGCGAAGGCCGCGTTGTAGATCAGCACCGTGCGAAAGCCGAAGCGGCGCAGCGTATGCGTGGCCGTCGAGCGGCTCACCGCGCCGCCGAGCGCGGACGCGCACGTGATGAGCCCCGAATGGAACGCGCTCATGCCGAGTCCTTCCTGCAGCGCGAGCGGCAGCAGGAACGGCACCGCGCCGAGGCCGATGCGGAACAGCGACCCGCCGACGACGCTCGCGTGATACGTCGGGATCTTCAGGAAACTGAGATCGAGCACCGGCCGTTCCTTGCGGCGCGCATACGGCACGTAGAGCGCCAGCATCGCGGTGCCGGCCACGCACATGAGGAGCGCGTTCGAGCGCGACGTGAGCGCGCCGTCGATCAGCGTGAGCCCCATCAGCAGCAGGGCGGCGCCGCTCGCCGACAGCAGGAAGCCGAACCAGTCGAGCGGGCCGGGATCGGGCTCGTGCGTGTTCGCGATGTGCTTGCTCGCGAGATAGATCCCGTAGAGGCCGATCGGCACGTTGATGAAGAAGATCATCCGCCAGTGCAGGTAGGTCGTGATGAAGCCGCCGACGAGCGGTCCGACCGTGGGCCCGAACAGCGCGGGAATCGCGAGGTAGTTCATCGCGCGCACGAGATCGGAGCGCGGCACCGCGCGGAAGATGATGATGCGGCCGACCGGGACCATCATCGCGCCGCCGACGCCCTGGATGAAGCGCGCGAACGTGAGCACGCCGAGCGAGTTGGAGGCCGCGCACATCAGCGAGCCGACGACGAAGATGCCGATCGCGGTGCGGAACACGGAGCGTGCGCTGAAGCGGTCGGCGAGCCAGCCGCAGATCGGAATGAACACGCCGAGGCCGACCACGTAGGCCGTGATCGCGATGTTCAGTGTGACGGGGTTGTGCCCGAAGTCCCTCGCCATCGCGGGCAGGGCGGTGACGATGATGTTCGCGTCGACGCTTTCCATGAACAACGCACAGGCAACGATGAGCGGTGCTAGAAAGACGGGCGACATGGGCTGGGCGCGCGGTAAAGACGCCATTATGCCCACAATGTGACCGTTGCGTCACGCATGACAACAGTTGTTCAGCATGTTGCAACAGTCGTCCTTTCCGGCCGGATGTGCGGAAGGAACGACTGCGCATGCGTGCCGATTTCTTTTGACGGTGGGCACGTGCGTTTCTAGAATATGAGCGTTTGCTCATATTCGAAACTCGCCTGTCCGCCATGTCCGGATCGTCCTCGCGTATCGCGCTGTCGCCCCGCAAGGCGCCGCGCCAGCGCCGCTCGGCGGCCACCGTCGACGCGATCGTCGAGGCCGCTGCCCGCATTCTGGAGCGCGACGGCTTCGACGGTTACACGACGAACGCCGTCGCCGCGCTGGCCGGCGTGAGCATCGGCTCGCTCTATCAATACTTCCCGAATCGCGACGCGCTGACGGCCGCGCTCGTCGAGCGCGAGAGTGCGCATCTGCTCGACGACGTCGACCGGGCGGCCGCGCTGTCGTCCTGCGACGACGTGCTGCGCGCCCTGGTGCGCGGAGCCGTCGCGCACCAGATGCGCCGGCCGGTGCTCGCGCGGCTGATCGATTTCGAGGAAGCGCGGCTGCCGCTCGGTGCGCGTGCGGCACGCGTCGCGGACCGCATCCACGCGACGCTGCTGCATGCGCTCGGCTTGCGCGATGCGCCGCGTGTCGCCGCGCCCGACGTCGTCGCGCACGATCTGCTGGCGATCGTGAAAGGGATTGTCGACGCGGCGGGCGCGCGCGGCGAGACCGATGCGGCGGCGCTCGAGGCGCGTGCATGGCGGGCCGTGCGCGGTTACCTGCGCGAGTCGCGCGAATCGAAACTTGCTTGATGTGCGCGTTTCGTGCGACAGTCGGACCGACTCGCACCACCACATGACGCGTATCGATTGAGGGCCATCGAGACGAACGCGCGCGCGAACGAGACCCCTTGCCGATCCATTCACCATCGAAAGGAGGGGACACGTCATGACGCCACGTCGTGCCGCATCGATTGCAACTCGCTTCCCGGTTCATCTCTCGTCACGCGCTGCGCCGCCCGCGCCGCGTCTTCGCTGGGCGGCCACGCTGGCCGTCGCCTATCTCGCTGTCGCAGGCTGCGCCGCGCAGGCTGACAACGCGAACCAGACCGCCGCGCAAGCGGCGGGCCAGTCTCCGGCCGCGGCCGCCACCGCCGCGGCACCCGCCGTATCGGGCACGCTGCTGCCGCCGCCGAGCCAGCTCTACGGCGACCTGTTCGTCGCGGTGCAGACCGCGCAGATCTACCCCGACCAGAAGACCTTCGTCGACGCGACGCCCGATACCGATCCCGCGACGATCGTGCAGTTGTATCAGCAACAGAAATCGCAACCGGGCTTTTCGCTGAAGACGTTCGTCGGCCAGCACTTCACGCCGCCGCCGGAAAGCGGCGTGACGCCGCCGCCGAACCAGACGCTGCGCCAGCACATCGACTGGCTGTGGCCGCAGCTCACGCGCACGAGCGTCACGGTGCCCCAATACGGTTCGCTGATCGCGATGCCGAAACCGTATGTCGTGCCGGGCGGCCGCTTTCGCGAAGGCTACTACTGGGATACCTATTTCACGATGCTCGGCCTGCAGGTGTCGGGACGCGAGGATCTCGTCGACAACATGCTCGACAACTTCGCATATCTGATCGATACGATCGGCCACATCCCGAACGGCAACCGGACGTATTACGCGAGCCGCTCGCAGCCGCCGTTCTTCGCGTACATGGTCACGCTCGCCGCGCAGGCCGAAGGCGACAGGGTCTACCAGAAATACCTGCCGGAGCTGCGCAAGGAACACGCGTACTGGATGCAGGGCGAAACCACGACGCCGCGCGGGCAGGCCGCGCGCCACGTGGTCGCGATGCCCGACGGCGCGGTACTGAACCGCTACTGGGACGCGAGCGACACGCCGCGCGACGAGTCGTATCTGGAGGACGTGGCGACCGCGAAGTCGGCAACCGGCCGCCCGGCGAACGAGGTCTACCGCGACCTGCGTGCGGGCGCCGAAAGCGGCTGGGACTACAGCTCGCGCTGGTTCGGCGACGGCAAGACGCTGGCGACGATCCGCACGACGTCGATCGTGCCGGTCGACCTGAACAGCCTGATGTTCCATCTCGAGACGACGATCGTGAAGGGCTGCACGGTCGCGCGCGACATGGCATGCGTGATCGATTTCTCCGGGCGCGCGGCACGGCGTGCGGCCGCGATCAACCGTTACCTGTGGAATCGTCACGGCTATTACGGCGACTACGACTGGCAGTTGCGCAAGCCGCGCGACGGCGTGACGGCGGCCACGCTGTATCCGCTGTTCGCGGGCGTCGCATGGCCCGAGCGCGCGAAGGCGACCGCGCGCGAAGTGCGCAAGACGCTGCTGCAACCGGGCGGGCTCGCGACGACGACCGAGAACACGGGCCAGCAGTGGGATGCGCCGAACGGGTGGGCGCCGCTGCAGTGGATCGCGATCGACGGGCTGCGCCGTTATGGCGAACCGGCGCTCGCGAAGGACATCGGCACGCGCTTCCTGTCCGACGTGAAGCATGTGTATGCGACGGAAGGCAAGCTCGTCGAGAAGTACGTGGTCGAAGGCGCCGGCACGGGCGGGGGCGGAGGCGGTGAATATCCGCTGCAGGACGGGTTCGGCTGGACCAACGGCGTCACGCTGAAACTGCTCGGGCTGTACGGCGAGTAATTCGCGGCGCGGCACACGAGCAAACGGGCCGGACGGTCGCGCGAGCGGCCGACCGGCCCGTGTTTTCATGCGGCGCGCATCAGAACGTGATCGTCGTGCGTACGCCGACCACCGTTTCGTCGCCGATGCGCGCGCCGGCCGCGTTCGGGTTCGGGATGCCGCCGCCCGGGCGGAAGAAGTGCTGCAGGTCGGCCTGCAACTGCCACCACGGCGTGACCTGGTACTGGTAGGTCGCTTCGACGACCGTCTCCGCGCGACGCACCGGATAGCCGGGCGTCGTGTACACGCCGGTGTCGCCGTCGAGGCCGCGCGCATGCGAGCCGATCTTCGCGTAGCCAATCGCGATGCCGGCGACGTCGTTGTCGCGTCCGGCGAACGGCGCCTTCAGCGTCACGCCTGCGTTGGCCGCGAAGTCGACGACATTGCGGTCGCCGGGTGCGCCCATCACGCGTGCGAACACGCCGAGCGCGCGCGGGCTGTCGGCCGACGGCCGCCACACCATCTGGTCCGCGACCGCATAGAACCCGTAGTTGCCGCGATGCGTGGCGGGCGTGCCGTGACTCGCCGGATCCGCGAGCGACAGGCCGTCGGTGCCGTAACGCGGGTCGTTCGCGTGCTGCGACTGATACCAGAAGCCGAGCTTGTACGTGCCGGGCAGGCCGACGGGCTGCGGCGCCTTCGGATCGGCCGGCGGCGCGTTCAGCGCGTACTGCACCTCGCCGATCACGAACGCACCGCTGCGCAGGTTGAAGTGGGTGCCGTGCGCGTTCAGCACCTGCGCGTCGCCGTCGGTGCGGCCGGCCGGGTTGCCGTCGAACACGCCGATCATCGCGGTCCACGCGTCTGCCGGCTTCACGCGCAGGCGCACGCCGAGCGACGACAGCGGATACGCGGGGCCGCCGGCCGGCAGGTCGGTCGACGGCAGCACGGGCCAGCCGAACGTCGCGTTCATGAACGTCGACGCGTTCTGGCTTACCATGAATTCCTGGTCGACGCTCTGCTGGCCGACCTTCACGTCGATCTTGCCGTCGAGCAACGACTGCTGGTACCAGAGCTCCCACAGGCGCGTGGTCGAGTTCGCTTCGATGCCGGTCGCGGTCTGCAGTGTCTGCAGGTAGCGCTGCGTGAGGTTGGTGCCGTGGATCTGCAGCCCCGACACGTTGAACGTGCCGCCCGGCAGGCCGATCGCCTTGCCGGTATCGACGTTGAGACCGAATTGCGTGAGCCCCTGGTACGCGCCGCCGCGATGCGTGCCGCCGGACGTGTTGTACAGGTACTCGCTGGTTTCCTGCAGGCTCAGCGTGACGCCGTGATCGCCCAGCAGGTCGCGCAGGCCGCCCATGTCGCCGAGCAGGTTCGAACGCTCCCAGAAGCCGGTGGGGGCGGGCGCGGCGGCATCGGCGGCCTGTCGTGCGGGCGCGGCGGCGTCGCTGGCGCCGGCTGCCGGCTCGGCCGCGGCCGGTGACGACGCCTGCGCGAACGCGGGTGTGGCGGCAAGCGACAGCAACAGCGTGGCGAGCGCATTGACGCGGCGCTTGCGCGGGACAGGTTCGAGGTGATTCTTCATGCGGATTCCGTTGATGGTTTGATTAGCTAGACTGAATAAATGAAGGCGCGATGCGGGAAATGCGACGAGACGATCGCGCGGCGTTCCAGGGCGAGTGGTACCGCC